>NZ_JBHXAY010000025.1:0-75624 GCF_042728775.1 Nocardia sp. NPDC060259 | reverse complement strand
CCCTTTTCGGTTCATCGGGCACCGGCCCTTTGCGTAGGTTCTCCACGGGTTCGCAACATTTGCATTCCAGCAGCGGTTCGCTGGGCGGCAATTGATGTTGATCCATCACCAAAATCCCTGCACACGACCAGGATTCGTGTGGTGAGCCGATCAGATTAGCGGGACCTGGCGTCCCGGTGCGCGATTTCGGTCGTGCGTGTCTGCTGCGGCGGGCAAGTAATGTGCACTACTGTCTAGGAAAGTGGGCGGTGTCGTAGCCGACGCGATAGGGAGGTAACGGTGCGTGAACTTCGAGTGATCGGGGTGACGCCCGACTCCACGCACATCGTGTGCAGTGACACCGAGTCCGGCACCAAGTTCCGGTTGCCCGCCGACGACAAGCTCCGCGCGGCGGCGCGCGGCGACCTCGCACGATTCGGCCAGATCGAGATCGAAACGGAAGCATCTATGCGTCCTCGCGATATCCAGGCCCGTATTCGAGCCGGAGCGTCCGTCGAGCAGGTCACGGCGGAGTCCGGGATGCCGGCCACCAAAGTCGAACGTTTCGCCTACCCGGTGTTGCTGGAACGCGCACGCGCCGCCGAACTGGCGCAGAAAGCGCATCCGGTGCGCCCCGACGGACCCGCGGTGGAAACGCTGCACGAGATCGTCACCGCGGCCTTCGCCGAGCGCGGCCACACCATCGAACAGGCCGAATGGGATGCCTGGAAAGACGAAAAGGGTTTCTGGGTCGCCCAATTGCAGTGGCGCCACGGTCACTCCGAGATCGCGGCGCACTGGCGCTACCAGCCGGACGCGCACGGCGGCTCGGTGTCCCCGCTCGACGACCCGGCCAACGACCTGATCGATCCCGATTTCGGTCGCGCGCTGCGCGGGCTCGCCACCATCCTGCCCACCCCGGTGGAGCAGGCCGCACCGGTCGTCGAACCGCCGACCCCGGTGGAGCCGCGTCCGCGCGAGCAGGTCGCCCCGACCGCGCGTCCGGCGAGCCGTCCCGCCCAGCCGACGCTGGACGAGTACTACGAGCAGCGCGCGGTCGCGGCCGGTGGTGGGGCCGCGGCGATTCCGGCCGCGGCGATTCCGGCCGCACCGGTGCCCGCCGCGGCGATTCCGGCCGTTCCGGCGGCGCCGAGTCAGCCTGCGGCACAGCAGCAGGACAAGGAGCCCGCGGCGACGGAACCGGCGGCGGAGAAGCCTGCCGCGAAGCCCGCACGGGCCAAGCGCGGCAAGGCGCCGATGCCGTCCTGGGAAGACGTCTTACTGGGCGTCCGCAGCTCCGGGCACTAGAGCTGTCCCGCCTCCCCGCGTATTTTGGCCAGGCTCGAGTGCGGGGTTGAGGTGCGTTGGCGGCCGGTGGTTGTCGGCGAGGTCGAGTTAGCCCGTTCCCGGTGAGTTACCCATGTTCTTGCCAGAGCTGGTGATTCGGTAGAGGTGGGAGGTGGTGGCCAGGTGATATCTGCTTCCACTCTCTGGTATGTCGACACTCCGGATCCGGTGGGTGTGTTGCGGGAGCACCCCGAACCTGATCCTGCCGCCGCCGCGGCGCTCGCCGGGCAGTTGTACGCCGAGCACGATGTGCTGCCGATCATGATCGGGACGCTCAACGGGTGTGCCGCGCCGGATCGGGACGAGGTGTACATCGGGTGCTATCCGGGGCTGACCGTCGTGTGCACGGCCGAGGCGGCACTCGTGCGGCCGACGAAATTGCCGGATCTGCTGGTGCGGCCGCTCGCGTCCGAGCAGACCTATCTGGTGTCGTTCGACGCGACGCTGCACTGGGGTGCGTTCGCGCATTGGGAGCGGGGCGAATTCCGGCGCTCGTTCAGTTCCACCCGGGTCGACATCCTGGAGAACGAAGGGCTGCCGATGGTGTGGGAGCGGCCGTTCTGGGCGGGTGAGCATCCCGTGCGGTGGTGGGACGGCACGCATCCGGGACCGCAGTCGCTGCCGTTCGATCCGCCCGACTTCGCCGACGCGGCCAATGCCGAATGGCTCGGCTTCCACTACCGCACGCCCACCGAACTGGGCGGCCTCGTCCCTGGCGACCTGGCGGTCTGCGGGTTCACGCTCTATCCGAAAGGCCAGGCACCACAGCCCCGGCCCGCGCAAGGGGCAAGGCCGGGCGCGGCCACCCGGCGCAAGCGGGGCCTGTTCGGCTGGCTGCACCGCACCGACCGGGTGCTGTGACGCGACTCAGCCGCCGAGCTCCTCGACGATCACCGCCAGCCAGCCGGCCAGCACGCCGATCGCGGCGCCCGCCAGCACCCACCGCACCACCGGGGTGAACCGCCAGCGCCACGCCGTCGGCGCCACCCCGATCGCGGCGACCAGATTCACCGCGACGGCCAGTAATGGATGCACCGCGGCCAGCGCGGCGCCGAACGCGTAGACCGCGACCGCGCCGAGCACCGCGACAAGCACGACGACAGTGCAGCCCGCGACCCATGGCACCGAATCCGGTTGGGCGCGATAGGGACCGTCCGGCTCCTGCTTCACGATGTCCGCACCCGCTCGTAGAACGCCATCGCCGCCGCGGTCGCCACATTGAGCGAATCGGTGCCGGGCGACATCGGGATCCTGGCGCGCACATCGGTGGCGCGCATGGCCTCCTCGGTGAGTCCTGGCCCCTCCGCGCCGAGCAGCAGCGCGACCCGCTTGCCCGTCATCGCCGTCGCCAGATTCACCGCCGCGGGATCCGGGGTCAGCGCGATGATCTGGAAACCACGCTCGCGCAACAGGTCGAGGCCGCCCGGCCACGACGGCAGCTGCGCGAACGGCACCCGCAGCACGTGCCCCATCGAGACCCGCACCGCGCGCCGGTAGAGCGGATCGGCGCACCGGTCGCCGAACAGCACCGCGTCCGCGCCGAGGCCGGCGGCATTGCGGAACATCGAGCCAAGGTTCTCGTGGTCGTTGACGCCTTCGAGCACCGCGACCGTGCGGGCGCCGTCGAGCACCTCCGCGGGCGTCAGCTCGGCCGGGCGCGGCGCAACGGCCAGGACACCGCGGTTGAGATGGAAGCCGACCACCTCGGCCATCACCTCGGCGCTGGCCCGGTAGTACGGGATGTCGCGGCCTGCCAGGTCCCCGGCCAGCGGCTCGTAGCGTTTCCCGACACCGAGCAGGGCGCTCGGGGTGAACCGGGAGCCGAGCATCCGCTGCACGACGACCACGCCCTCGGCGATGACCAGGCCTTTTCGCCCCGGCAGGTCCGGCCTGCGGTCGGCGGAGGACAGGTCACGGAAGTCGTCGACCCTGGGGTCGGCGGGGTCGTCGATGTCGATCACTTCGGCCACTGGACAATCCTGGCATGATGGAAGCATGAAGATCGTGCAGTTGATCTTGAACATCCTGTGGGTGGTGCTGTGCGGCTTCTGGATGGCCCTCGGCTATCTGCTCGCGGCACTGATCTGCTTCATTCTCATCATCACCATTCCGTTCGGCATCGCCTCGTTGCGGCTCGCCGGGTACGTATTCTGGCCGTTCGGCCGCACGGTGGTCGGCAAACCGAGCGCGGGCGCCGGCTCGCTGATCGGCAACGTGATCTGGTTCATCTTCGCGGGCTGGTGGCTGGCGCTCGGCCATATCGCCACCAGCATCGCGCTGGCGATCACGATCATCGGGCTGCCGTTCGCCTGGGCGAACCTCAAGCTGGTGCCGCTGTCGCTGTTCCCGCTCGGCCACGAGGTCGTCGACGCCGACGACGCGCGCGCCGCGAGCTGATCACTCGGATTCGGCGACGATCTGGTTCATGATCTCGACGGCCCGGTCCAGGATCTCGATCTGCTCGGGCCGCAGGCGCGAGAGCTGATCGGTCATCCACGCCTCGCGGGCATGCGTCTCGTCGGCGACGAGCGCGCGCCCGGCCGGTGACAGCGACACGATGATCTGCCTGCCGTCGGTCGGGTGCGGGCGGCGCTGCACCAGATCCAGGTCCGACAGCGAGGCGATAACGCGCGTCATCGACGGCGGCTGCACCCGCTCCTTGCCTGCCAGCACCCCCGGCGTCATCGCGCCATCACGCGCCAGCGTCGCCAGAGCCGACAGCTGGGTGAGCGAAATCTGCGCGTCGGCACGGCGGCCGCGCAGGTGTCGCGTGAGCCGTACGACGGCCAGTGAGAGATCACCGGCCAGGGCACGGACGTCCGATGGCGTTGTCACAGTGCAGAACTCTACGGTACGGCCGCGCCCCCTGACGGGTTTCACGCGGCTACTGTTTGGGTATGGATATCGGCCACGTCAGTTCCGAGATGCCCGCGCTGCCCCGACGTCTGGTAGATCCGCGGCCGGTCGTCGTCGCCGGTTTTGTCGCCTGGCTCGTGGCCGCGGCGCTGGTGTGGCTGAATCCGGCCTGGTCAGAGGCCAGGCCAGTATGCCTGATGGGCCTTGCGGTCGGCGTGCTCGGCCTGTCGATCTTCCTCGCGCAACGCCGGTCCGCCCGGCGCGGCGACAAGGGCGCCCAGGTGGGGCTGCGGACCGACTAACCGATCACCTCGAATTCGGCGCTCGTCCCGGTGACCGGACGCAGCGCCCCGTCGGCGCCGAGCGCGTCGGCGTAGTGCACGAACCGGTGCGCCCCCGGCGTGGCCGACGCGGGGATGTCCCAGCTGAATCTGGCGATCGAGATCGCGTCGCCTTCCTTGCGCCAGTGGAATCGCACGTCCCACTCCCCCTCGTTGGCCACCCGTACCCAGTCGCCCGCGCCCGTGCGGCGCTGCACCACCAGGAACGTGTCGCCACGGCGCGGATTGTGTTTGGGATGGGCCGAGACGAACTCGACCGCGACCCGCTCCCCGCGCGGACACTGCGCGGGCGGCTGCACGAGAACGTCGCCGAAAGCGCGACCCTGTGGTGTCGCGTCCGGGCCGGGGGTCGAGGCGAAGTTCGGTTGCAGTGCCGAGACATCGCGCGGCGCCGGACCGCGGCCGATCGCCCCGCCCGCCACGAACACCGCGGCCAGCCGGGTGAATTCCTGGAGGTACGCGCCAAGCGTGTAGCGCCCGAACAGCGTCGAGGCGCCCTCGTACTGCTGCGCGTCGTACTCCTCGGGCGTGGTGACGTATTCGTGGTAGGAGTTCGCGTAGCCCTGTAGCAGCACCTGTTCCGGGTCGACGCCCAGCGCCGCCGCCACCGCCCGCCGCACCCGCAGGCCGGCGACGATGGTGAATTCCGCGCCGGCGGCGGCCAGATACAGCCCGCCGATCCGGATCAGCTGGATCGGCACCACATTCGGCACCCATGGCACCGGCGGGAGCAGACCCAGCGGCACCGCGATCGCCTTGGGCGCCTGGGCATCCGCGAGCCAGGCCGGGTGTGGCTGGTCGATCCCGCCGAGGAAGTCCACCAGCGGATTGCGTACGCCCTCGGGAATCGGCCCGCCGGGCAGGCCGGGACCGTCCTCGACGCTGCCCGCGATCAGCGAGACGCCGGCGGCGGCGGGCGAGGTGCGTCGCGGTGCGCCGTCGGGAGTGAAGCGGCCGTCGACGGTGACGTCGGCCAGGTCGATGTAGCACAGCAGCGAGTCCACTGAGCCCGACATCGAAACAGCCTGCGCCGCCGCTTTTTTCGATGCCGCGTACTGGCGTTCGCCGAGGATTCTGGTGTTCTCGAACTCGTCGGTGGTCGGCCCGTCACCCGGGGCGAGGTTGAGATTGGGCGACATGTCACCGGCATTGGTCTGCGCGAACGCGGCGATATAGGACGCCGGTCCGTCGAGATGGCGCACGCCGTGTTCGATGTGCTCGGCGGCGAAGCTGGCGTAACCCTTGTTGTCCGAGCTGATCAGGCGGTTCGCGTTGGTCATCGAGGTGTTGTGGGTGGCAAACCAGGTGAGCGCGCCGACCTCGCGGCCCGCCCTGGTGAAGACCAGCGTGGTCACCGCCGGGTCGACGGCGCCGGGGAACACCGCGCGGTCGGCCTCGGGATTGCGCTCGAAGGCGACGCGGGACCGGTTCACGCTGGCATCGTGCAATTCGGTGCGGCCCAGCGCGATCGCGCCGGGACCGAAGTCGGCGTCGGCCGCGGCGATCGCTTCGACGATGCCGTTCACCTCGGCGTCGTACACCTGCTGCTGAAATCCGAGCGTCGCCAGCGTGTAGGCGTAGTCGTGCGCGGAACCACCACAGCTGGAATGGGTGTGGGTGGAGGTGAGCACGACATTTCGCTCGGTATAGCGATCGCCGAATCGCTGCGCGAGCGCGAACAGCACACCGCGATGGACCGACCCGAACACCGCGCCGTTCTCCACCGCGACGTAGGCGATCCGATTTCCGCCCGCACCGATCACGAACGCGCGCGCCCGCGGGCGCAGATGAATTCCGGCGGTGGCCTGATCGAGTTGCGAGTAGCCCATCATGCCGCATTCCGCGGCGGGTCCGGTGAGATCGGCGATACCGAGACCGAATTCGAATCCGTCCGGTTTCAAATTCGCGTGCGCGGCGGGCGTTCCCGTGGCGACGAGGGGAACGGCGGCCATACCCAGCGCCGAAGCGGTGAGGACGGTACGGCGGGACACGGACATCAGGCGACTCCTTCGCAACTTCCGTTTCGGAGACAACCACACCAACTGGTCATATGTCCAGTACTTTCTCGCGGACCGGCGAATTGACTGTTTGCCACGCGAGCGCTTAACTCGCACGGGTGTCCTCCCGATTGAGCGTCGAAGAACGACGAGCCCACCTGATCGAGGCAGCGATCGGTCTCGCCGAGAAAAAGGGCGTCGCGGGCGTGACCACCCGCGATGTCGCCCAAGCGGCAGGCGTTTCGCTTGGTGTGGTGCATTACTGTTTCGAAAACAAGGATGCGCTGATGACCGAGCTGGTCAAAGCGTTGTCCATGGAATTGCGCGATTCCGTCGATGCGGATGATTCGATCTGGGCGGATGCCGGAACAGGAAAAGAAGCGCTTCACAAATTGGTGCGCGGCGCGCTGGAACTGATGTGGCGCAACATCGAGGCCACCCCGGAACGTCAGCTGCTCACCTACGAAACGACCACCTACTCGCTGCGCGAGGGTGAGACGACACCGGCCAAGATCGCGATCGCCCGCGAGCAGTACGCGTTCAACGACAGCACCGTCGCCGACGTGATGGACCACTGCAGGGAAGCCACCGAGACCACCTGGAACACTCCCATCACGGAGCTCAGCCGGTTCATCCTCAACGTCATCGACGGCATCGTGCTGCGCTGGCTGGTCGACGACGACAGCGAATCCGTGCAGACCCAGCTCGATCTGCTCGCCGAGATGGTCACCGCGCACGCGCGCTAACCGCGCGGCACCTGGACGTGCACGGCGTCGTCGGTGAGCCACCACGGCACCCGCACGGTGCCCGACAGCGCGCCGCGCAGGTACACCTCGAGGGTGTCGTGCAGGACCAGCGCGCCGCTCGTGTCCGCCGGTGACCACAGCTGCCGCAGCACCACGCCCAGCGGGTCGGCGGCCCAGGTGGTTCGCCTGCCGGTGCCGAGCACCTCGGCGCTGACTTCCTCGGAGACCAGCGGCAGATCGAGCAGGGACGCCAGTGCGCCCGCATGGGCGGTGTCGCCGGCGACCAGCCGCTCCGGCGGGACCACCAGGCCGAAGCAGGGCTGGTCGAGCACCATGGCGGTGCCCGCGTCGACGACCGCGCCCGACAGTGCGCGAACCTGCTCGGGGAGATCCAGTTCGCGCGGATCGAGCGCGCCGGACTCGACGGCGGCGGCCAGGCGGGCGTGGGTGTGGGCGATGACTTCGGGCGCCGGGGTTTTCGACGGGTCGGCGAGGGCGTCGAGGAGTTCTTCGGCCAGTTCGGCCGACATCACGTCCGGGCGGACCAGGATCGGGCGCAGGACGTCCAGATCCGGTCCTTCGATGCCGTCGACCTCGAACGCCGGGAGCAGACCGGCGAATTCGTCGTCTCCGGGGTGTCGCAGGCGACCGAGGGCGATGCCGTCGATGTGGGCGTGGCGGTGCAGCCACCAGGCGGTATAGCCGTCGCGGTCGGCGAGCAGGGCGCGGGTGCGCGGTTCGGACAGCAGGTGGCGAAGCGCTGTGGGCCAGCGGTTTTCGTCGACCAGATCGAGGTCGCGGACGGCGGCGAGCTCGCGGGGGTCCGCGGAAAGGCTGTCCCACCAGTCGTGTTCGCCGTCGAGGTCGTGGTCGGGGCCGATCGGATCGGGGTCGGTGAGTACCGCGAAACCCCAGCCGACGCCGATCGCGCGCAGGGCCTGTTCGCCGTACTCGGCGACCACATCGTCGGCGATGGTGCCGAACGGCGAGTCCGCTTCCAGGACGGCGGCGAGCGGGGCGCCGGGGAGCAGCAGCTCGTCGGCGGGACGCAGTTCGCCGGTGTCGTCGGGCAATTCGAGCAGACCGAGCCAGGAGGGCAGCGTCTCCGGTGTGGCGAACGGGGCCAGGTGCAGGACCGCGTCGACCGTGTCCGGGTCGGCCGGGTCCTGCTCGAGCAGGTCGTGCAGGCCCGGATCGGTGAGCAGGTCCTCCGCGGTGGCGCTGCGGGCGCCGAGGCGGGCCAGCAGGGCGTGCGTGGCGTCCGGGTGGACCAGGCGGGCCCAGTGCACCGGGACGGCGACGGTGAGCTGGTCGTCGAGCACGACGGTGCGCGGCCCGGTGACGAGCCTGCCGTCGGCGAGCGGCACCGCGAGCGCACCGAACTCCTCGGCGGTCACGGTGTCGACCACGAACGGTTCGAGCGCGGCGTAGAACCGCTGCCACCAGTGCGGTTCCCGGTCCAAGCCGCTCGACAGGTCGGCCAGGGCGGCGGGGCCGAGACGGTGCACGTCGAGGACGGACAGCTTCTCCTGCTGAGCGCGGCCGGAGAGCTCCGGGATCACCAGGGGGCCGGTGATATCGGCGAGCAGTGTCGCCAATTCCGGGGTGAGGTCGGGGAATACGCTCGCGCGGGTGGGGATGCCGCAGGGCGCGGCAGCTATGTCCGCACCGGTACGCCCAGGCGTAACGGGTGCGGATGTTCTGTGCGCGTCGTCGGCGGTGGACCCGGCAGACACGTCGAATGCGAGGACATCTACGGCAGTCGCTGACCCGGCCGGCGCACCGGGCACGAAGTCATCGGTACCCACGTCGGCTCGGCCGGTACCGGAGGTGGGGCAGACGGGGAGCCAGGGGTTGGTGCGGAGTTCGGTGGTGACGGCTTCGCGGAGGAGGCCGTCGGCTTCACTGCGGGCGAATCCGGGGGCCGGGACCAGGACGAGGCGGTCGCGGGGCGGGAGGGCGCGGGCGAAATCGGCGTAGCCGGTGGCGATTTCGGTGAGGCGGGCGCCGGGGAGGAGGCGGCGGCGATCGGGCTGCATGGGGATGTCGGCGACCAGGATCGCGGGGAGGGATAGTTCCTCGTCGGAGCGGGTTGGTGCGCGCAGGACATCAGGAGCGGTGGCGACAGGGCGGCCGTCGCGCAGGGGCAGCAGCCAGCGAGCCCTGGGGGTGCTGTACTGCCACCAGCGCTGGGTGGTGTTACCGGATTGAGCGGGGCCGCCGGACTGCGCGGCACCGCCCGACTGCGCGTGGTCACCGGACTGGGCCGCATCGCCCGACTGCACGTGGCCACCGGGCGCCGCACCGCCGGACCGCACGGGGGCACTGTGGTGGGCGGCACCACCGGACTGGGCGGGGGCGCTGGACTGGGTGATCGCCAGCTCGGTGAGACCGTCGGTGTCTAGGTCGATGACGGTGCTGGAGAACTCCGCGTCGGCGATCCGGATGCGGCGCAGGGCAGGCAGTTCCAGGAGGAGGTCGACTGCTTCCGCGCGCATCGCATCGAGCAAGGCGTCAGCGTCCACGTCGTCGCGCAGGTGGATGACGATCTCGGTGTCGGCGCCGGCGACCGGGAAGGTCGGCACCGGCCAGGCCAGGCGCAGCACCGGTGGCGCGATCGCCGCCAGGTCGTCGGGGATCTGGATCCCGATGTCGTGCAAGGAGTTCAGCGTCGCGACGCGGGAGAAGCGGATCGATCCGGTCGTGGAGCGGACTTCGATCTCGTCGCCGACGGACCGCACCGCCGTGAAGCCGACACCGAACCGCCCGACCTGCTCGTCACCGGCCTTCCCCGACGCGCGCAACGCGGTGAGCGCGTGCACACCGGAAACACCCAGCGGCACACCGGTATTGGCGACATGCAGCCGACCGTCGAGCACCCGCACGGTGAGCTCACCCGCCACCCCCGCCTTCGCCGCGGCATCGGCGGCGTTCTGCGCGAGCTCGGTGAGCACCCGATCCCGGTAGCCCGCGGCCACCAGATCCGCCTCACTCGCACTGTCCTCACGCAGCCGAGTCGGCGAATCCCGCCAGGCGGCAAGCACTCCGGCACGCAGTTCCGCGGTGCCGAAGGGGTCCGCCGAACCGTTCAGCGCGCCACCGACGATCCGTGCTCACTCACCGAATCGCCCGCACCCTCAGCACCCGAAGCAGATTCAGCCGCGCCCTGTTCGGCCACGGTCTCCTGTTCGTCGGCCGCAGCCTCCGCGCCCGATGCATCGGCTCCAACCTGTTCGGCACCAGCAGAAGTCGCCTCAGCAGCCGTATCAGCGACAACGTCGGTGTCCGAAGCGAGCTCAGCCCCAGCGCCCGAGGCCGGTGCCACCGTCGCGACTTGGTCGGATTCCGTCACAGCCTCAGCGGTGGAAGCAGATTCGGCCACGATGTCGCCGGCGCCGGTAGCAGTCGCGCCCGCGGCCACCTCGGCGTCAGCCTGCGACTCCGTGGCGGCAGCCTGGGCGGCCTTCGCCTCAGCCGGAGCTTCCGCGGCGACAGCCTCCGCACCGGTGGCGGGCACAGCCTCCGCGGCCACGGCCTCAGCACCCGAGGCGGACGCACCCTCAGCGGCGACAGTCTCGGCATCCGGGGCGGACTCAGCGACAGTCTCCGTAGCCGGGGCGGACGCAGCTTCCGCGGCGACGACCTCGTCGGCCGACTCCGGGCGGGCACCTTCGGCGAGTGCCGCGCGTTCGGCGGCCGCCGCGTCCGCTGCTTCCGCCTCGGCGGTCTCCTGCGAGCCGACGGGCTGCCCGGACTCGACTGCCGCAGCGTCAGCCTCGGCCGCTGCCACGGTGCCGGCAGGCCGCACGATCTCGACGAAATCCACGGCGTGGTCGTCGAAGGCTTCGTAGCGGGGTGAACCGTTGCCGCTGGGGGCGACCACGTCGGAGTGGGCGCCGCAGCCGTATTCGATGTGGACGACGTGGCCGTCGGCGCCCATCGCGTTGCCGCAGACACCGAAGGATTCGCGCAGGGCGCCTGCCAGGGGCAGGTAGAAGCCGCAGAGGCCGCAGGTGGAGGGGGCCGCCTTGGCCATCTCGGTGTCGGGGCCGAACTCGGTGTACCAGCGCTGGGCGGCGTCGAGGCGACCTTCGAGGCTGAGCACCTGGGTGCGGCCGAGGCCGACCTCGTAGGCCACCTCGTCGACGACCGGGTCGCCGTTGGCCACATAGCCGGGGACCAGGCGCGGATCGTCGGCGGGCGGGGCGAGCAGGTCGCCGGGGCCGAGGTCGCCGGGGCGCACGCGCCGCTCCCACGGGATGAAGTCGGGGGAGATCAGGGCGTCGGGGCCCGGCAGCAGCGCCGACTCGCTGACCGTGGCATATTCGGCCTCCGGCGGCGCGGCGACGACGACGGCCCACTGCCAGCCGCGGTAACCGGGCAGGGTCGCCTCGAACCGGTGGGTGGCCGCCGTCTCGTCCTCGGCACTCACCCCCAGATGGGCTCCGACCCCGTCGGGTTCCAACTCGACGAGCGCACGACGTGCGACTTCGGCCGCATCGGCCAGAACAGGACGCACGCCGGACTCCGAAACAGATACTGCGCTCACGGCATACATTTTGCCGTATGAAGTGCAATCGGAGTTCGTTGGCCGTCGCAGTGCTGGTCAGCCTGCTCGGCGCGACGGCTTGCGGCGGCTCGGAAGAGCCTGGCCCGCCGCGCTGGCGTGTGGAGGTGATCGGCTCGTCACCGCACGATCCGCAGGCTTTCACCCAGGGTCTCGAGGTCGTCGACGGCGTCCGCTACGAGAGCACCGGCATGTGGGGCGTGTCGAGCGCGCGGGCCGCCGACCAGGCCACCGGCGCCGAGACCGCGCGCGTCGACCTGCCGGACCCGATGTTCGGGGAGGGCATGACCAGGTCGGGCGGCATCGTCTGGCAGCTGACCTGGAAGGACGAGGTCGCCATCGCGCGCGACCCGGTCACCCTGGCCGAGACCGGCCGCACCCGCTACGAGGGCGAGGGGTGGGGCCTGTGCGCGCAGCCGCGACGGCTGGTGATGAGCGACGGCACGCCCACCCTCACCTTCCGCGATCCGGTGACCTTCGCGGAAACGGGCTCGGTGACACTGACCGGCTACCGCGACCCACAGCCGAACGAGCTGGACTGCGCCCCCGACGGCACGGTGTACGCCAACAACTACCCCTCCGACGAGATCCTGCGCATCGACCCGGACACCGGCCGGGTGCTCGCCGTCATCGAGGCGGGCGGCTTGCTCAGCCGCGGCGAGCGGGCAGGCACCGATGTGCTCAACGGCATCGCGCATCTGCCGGGGACCGACCGGTTCCTGCTCACCGGCAAGTACTGGCCGCGCCTGTTCGAGGTGCGGTTCGTGCCGAAATGACGCGATCCGGCCGACACTGCCGCGCCGCGAGTGAACGCCGTGTGCCCGCGTGCGCCAGAATTGGACTGTGACTACGCCCCGCGAACCATCCGGTCCCGACCGTGGTCGCCGGGACGGTACCGCCGCGGGCGCCCCGCCCGGCCGACACCCCGGCTTCGGGCAGTACCCGCCGCGCGCGGGTCACGACGAACAGCCGCGGCGGCCGTCCGCACCGCGCAAGGTCTTCCCCAGCCCTGACTCGCCTGATCCGCCGACGGTCAGGTCGAGGAGCCTGTTCCGGCGCGGCAGGGCGGACCCCGATTCCGCGGCGACCACACCGCTGCGTGGCGCCCCCGGCCCGAACCCACCACGGGAGCAGGGTCGACCGGCAGACGACAAACGCGCCGCTCCCCCGCCGACCCGCCCGCTCCCCCGCGCCGAAGAACCCGCTGACGACGAGGTCAAGCAGCGGATTCCGCGCAAGCTCACGGTGACCCGCGTCGCCGCCATGCGCAGCAGGGAACTCACTGAACGCGGCTTCGCGACCTTCCAACGCGCCGCGAAGGCCGACGGCGCCGACCAGTCCGGCCTCACCGCGCTCACCTACGCCACGATGGCCAATTTCGCGCTCGACGCCGCGATCGCCGTCTCCCTGGCCAACACTCTGTTCTTCGCCAGCGCCACCGCCGAGTCCAAGACGAAGGTGGCGCTGTACCTGCTGATCACGATCGCCCCGTTCGCGATCATCGCGCCGCTGATCGGGCCGCTGCTCGACCGGTTGCAGCGCGGTCGCAGGCTGGCCCTGGCGACGACGTTCGGGCTGCGCGCGATCTTCGCGGTGCTGCTGATCGTCGAGATCGACACGTGGGGGCTGTATCCGCTGGCCCTGTGCATGATGGTCGGCTCGAAATCGTTCGCGGTACTCAAGAGCGCGGTCACGCCACGAGTGCTGCCACCGGATATCGATCTGGTCCGCACCAACTCACGATTGACGGTGTTCGGCCTGGTCGGCGGCACGATCGGGGCAGGCGCGCTGGCCGCGCTCGCCGCGCTGATCGCCGGCTCCACCGGCGCGCTGGTGCTGGCCACCGGCATCGCCATCGCGGGGGCGTATCTGAGTCTGCGGATTCCGTCGTGGGTGGAGGTGACCGAGGGCGAGGTACCCGCGACGCTGAGCTATCACGGTCCCGACGCGCACACCGAGGTGCTCGAGCCGGGCCAGGAGTCGTCGGTGCCGGCCAGGAAGCGGCGGCAGCCGCTGGGCAGGGCGGTGGTCACCGGGCTGTGGGGCAACAGTTCCATTCGCGTGCTCACCGGGTTCCTGACCTTCTACATCGCCTTCGTCGCCAAGGGTTCCGGCGGCAGCCCGACCGAGCAGGCGGCCATGCTCGCTGCGGTCGGCGCCGCGGCGGGCTTCGGCAATTTCGGCGGCAACGCGACCGGCGCACGGCTGCAACTCGGCAGGCCCTCGCTGGTGGTGCTCGGCTGTACCGCCGCGTGCACCGCGGTCGCGCTGTTCGCGATGCTGACCGGCAACCTGTTCGGCGCGGTTTTCGCCGCGCTGGTCGCGTCGGCGGCGAGCGCGCTGGCGAAGGTGTCGCTGGACGCCGCGATCCAGGACGACCTGCCGCCGGAGTCCATCGCGTCCGGTTTCGGCCGGTCGGAGACGGTATTGCAGCTGAGCTGGGTGATCGGCGGGGCGGCCGGTGTGCTGTTGCCGATCGAATTCTGGAAGGGTTTCGCGGTGATCAGCGTGATCCTGGTGGCCGGGCTGATCCAGACCTTCGTCAGCTACACCGGGCATTCACTGCTGCCGGGTCTCGGCGGCAACCGGCCGCAGCACGCCGAGCAGGAAGTGCCAACCACCCATCCGTTCCGGGCAGGCCCCGGTGCGGTTCCGCGAGGGACAGGAGACCCCATCCGGTGAGCAAGCTCAACGTCCGCACGATCGTCGCGCTGGTCGCGGTCGGCCTGTTCGCCGTCGCCGCGGTGACCGCCGGGCTGGTCGCGTACGCCGTGTCGAAGGCGCCCGAGCACCAACCGCAGATCACCGCGTTCGCGCACGGCGAGACCGTCACCGTCGACCCGTTCATGTACTGCACCGTGACGATGCAGGACTGCCGGTACGGCGAGATGGCCGAGCTGCCGGTGCAGTCGGGCAAGCCGGTGCAGATCTCACTGCCGGACCAGATCTCCGAATCGCCCTGGCTGGTACAGCTGATCTACCAGCGCCCCTCCGGCGAGCAGGTCGACCGGGTGCTCAGCTTCGCCGACTACCCCGCGGGCATCCGCGCGCTCACCGTCGAATCCCAGCCCGAACCGGACCTGCGCCTGATCGGCATCGAGGTGCAGCTGCCGATCCTGGCCCGCGACACCGCCACCGGCCGCGAGAGCTACATCCCGCACGCCGCCTGGTCGATCAGCACCCCTGAGGTATAACGCCGAAAGCCCCGGCCTCGCGGAGAGGCCGGGGCAGAAAAGCCGGAGCTAGTGGTCGAGTTCGCGCGCCACGGCGCGGACGACCTCGGAGATGCGCTGGGACAGCTTGCGATCCGGGTACTTGCCCCGGCGCAGGTCCGGCTGGACCTTGGTCTCGAGCAGCGTGATCATGTCCTCGACCAGGCCGTGCAGCTCGTCGGGCGACTTGCGCGGGCCCGCGTCCTTACGGGCGGGCTGCTGAGACTGGTTGCCGCGCACGGTCGGCGGCGCCTCGAGCAGCTTCAGGCTGAGCGCCTGCGGGCCACGACGGCCCGCGGCCATGCCGAATTCGACGCGCTGTCCGGGCTTGAGCCCTTCGACGCCCTCGGGCAGCGCGGAGGAACGGACGTAGACGTCCTCGCCCTCGTCTTGGGAAAGGAAGCCGAAGCCCTTTTCGACGTCGTACCACTTCACCCGGCCGGTCGGCACTGCGCTCACCCGTTCATCATTCGACACCCGGACCCTTGTGGTCCGGGTTACTTCGTACTCTTTGTCGCGAAAAGAACGCGCCCCACAACAAGGCAGGACGCGATGTGTGCAGAGTCTACCCCGGTGGCCATACCGCGAGCACATCAGTTTTACGGTGCAACGGTGACCAACACACCTCCGCCCGCACGCGACCCTCGGCGTCCGAGCGATCGCCTGCTGCAACTCGCCGTCGCGCTGTTCGGAATCGGGATCCTGGCCGTGGTCGCGATCTTCGTGACGCCGATCGTCTCCGACAGCTCGCCGGGGCTGTGGCTGTACGGCCTGGCGATGCTCGCGCCGGTAGGTTTCCTGCTCGGCCTGGTGTTCGCGTTGTGGTCGGGCCGCCGCACGCGTTGACGCGTCAACCGGTTACCCCGGCAGATCAATGCCAAGACAGAGGTGTGATCCTCGTCACATAACGGCATGGTCACGAAGTGAGCGTGCAACCGTCGCGCACACGCGGCACCGCGACTACCTGCGCGGACACCTCCGGGATAACCCTGAGACCACCCCGATACCCGTCCTCACACGCCGGTTACCAAATAGTGACTTTCCCCGCTGTCCGTCGTACCGTTTCTCTCAGCCGGGGCAACCCCCGGAACCACCGGCCCGCCGCACCGAACTTCACCCCGCGGGTACCGGACCCCGATTGGAATCAGGGGTGAGGGCGGACCGGGAGACCTCTCGATCCGGACCACATGCAGGTGCGCACGAGAGGGAGAAACCCGATATGAGTGGACGCCACCGCAAGCCGACTTCCACCGGCCGCACTGTCGCCAAGGTCGCCGTCACCGGCGCCATCATCGGCACTGCCAGTGCAGCTTTCGCAGGAAACGCCAGCGCGGCCCCCGACTCCGACTGGGATAGCCTCGCGCAGTGTGAAGCCGGCGGCAACTGGGGCATCAACACCGGCAACGGTTACCAGGGTGGGCTGCAGTTCTCGCCCTCCACCTGGAACGCACACGGTGGTGGCGAGTACGCCGCCACGGCCAACCAGGCCAGCCGCGAGCAGCAGATCGCGGTCGCCGAAAAGGTTCTCGCTTCGCAGGGTTGGGGCGCTTGGCCCTCCTGCTCGTCCAAGCTTGGCCTGAGCAGCGGCCCGACCGAGCGCATCGCTCCCTCGGCCCCGAGCTGGGCCCCGCAGGTCAACGTCCCGCAGGTGCAGGATCCGAGCCAGGAAGTCTTCCAGGCTGTCGACCGCGCGCTCTCCGTCGTGCAGCAGCAGGGTGTCGCCGTGCCGCAGCAGGCGCTCGATTTCTTCAACTCGGCCAAGGGCACTCAGCTCGACCCGGCCGTGATCGACTTCTTCGAGGCGAACAAGGGCCTGCTGCCCTCCTGATCGCCACCGCAGACAACAAGAGCCCGCATCCCCCAGGGATGCGGGCTCTTGTCTTTCGCGTCCGAACTACACCCGGTTGATGACAGTCTGCGGGTGGATGTACGGCAGCTTGGCCGCCGGGACGGGAAACTCGGTGTCCTCACCGAAGGGCGAGAGATTACCGGCGCGGGTCGACGACAGTTCGGTCACGGCGTGCTCGCCGTCGGCCACCTGCGGCCAGCCGTTGTCGACGTAGGGTTTCTTCGATTTGTTCACCACGGCCTCATTCTGGCATACGCACAACGTAGGCTGGATCGGATGATCGCGACGGACTCCCTCGCCGATTGGCTCGGTGCGCGCACCGACGACCAGCTGGTGAAACTGCTGCAGTTGCGGCCCGATCTGGCGGTGCCGCTGCCCGCGTCGATGTCGGTGCTCGCGGTGCGCGCCCAGCAGCGGGCCTCGGTGCTGCGCGCCGCCGACGACCTCGACACGCTCGAGTTCGCGATCATCGAGGCGCTCACGGCCAACGAGGACGCCCGCACCATCGGCACCGCGATCACGCCGCTGTCCAAGACCACCCTGCACGCGCAGCTGAAGGACCGGGTCACCAAGACCGCGTTCACCGCCGCGCTGACCCGCCTGCTCGACCGCGCGCTGGTCTGGCAGACCGGCGACGGCCTGCACCTGACGCCCAGCGCCGCCGAAGCCCTTCCCTGGCCCCTCGGCGCGACGACGGCGCTGCCGGACGCGCTCACCGAGCCCGAGGTCACCACCGCGCTGGCACAGGCGAGCCCGGCCGAACGGGCGCTGCTCGAGAAGCTGGCCACCACCGGCCCGCGCGGCCGCACCAGAGACGCCGCGCCCGGCACGCCCGCCGACCGTCCGGTGCCGCGTCTGCTCGACGCCAGGCTGCTGCACCGGATCGACGACGAGACGGTCGAACTGCCGGTGACGGTCGGTCAGGTGCTGCGCGGCGAACCGGTCACCGACCCGCATGCCCTCGCCCCGCCCAAGCCGACGCTGACCAAGCACGCGCCCGCCGAGGTGAACGCGGTCGGCGCGGGCGAAGTCGGTGAGCTGCTGCGCGATTGCGCCGATCTGCTCGACGCGCTGGGCCGCCTGCCCGCCCCCGCCCTGCGCGCGGGCGGACTCGGCGTGCGCGAATTGCGCAGGCTGGCCAAGCAGACCGGCGTCGATGAGCAGCGCACCGGCCTGCTGCTGGAATTGCTCGCCGCCGCGAAGCTCGTCGAGAAGGGCTTACCCGAGCCGACACCGGAACTCGACACCACCGACGACTTCTGGGCCCCCACCCCCGCCGCCGACGCCTGGCTCGACGCACCGCCGGCGACCCGCTGGGTGCTGCTGGCGCAGGCCTGGCTGGACCTGGACCGCATGCCCTGGATGATCGGCCTGCGCGACGCCGCCGACAAGCCGATCGCCGCGCTCTCGGCGGAGCTGCGCATCCCGCACGCCGTGCGTGACCGGCACGCGATCCTCGGCCTGCTCGCCGAGTACCCGAGCGGCTCCGCGCTGTCCGCGTCCGATATCGGCAAGCTGCTGGCCTGGCGGATGCCGCGGCGGCGCAGGCACTTCCGCCTCGACGCGGTCACCGCGACCCTCGCCGAGGCCGCCACGATCGGCATGCTCGGTCGCGGCGCGCTCGATTCCGCCGCAAGGGCCCTGCTGCACGGCGCGCCGACCAGCGTCGCCGACGCCGAGGCCGAGATGGCCGCGGCACTGCCGGAACCGGTCGATCACGTGCTCGTCCAAGCCGACCTGACGGTGATCGCCCCCGGCCCGCTCGTCCCCGAACTCCGCGCCAGGATCGCGCTGGTCGCCGATGTGGAGTCGGCGGGCGCTGCCACGGTCTACCGGGTCGGCGACGCCTCGGTGCGCCGGGCACTGGACGCCGGGATGACCGCCGCCGAACTGCACGCCCTGTTCGCCAGTCACTCCCGCACGCCGGTCCCCCAGTCGCTGACCTACCTCATCGACGACGTCGCCCGCCGCCACGGCCAGCTGCGCGCAGGCATGGCCCAGTCGTTCCTGCGCAGCGACGACCCGGCCCTGCTCGCCCAGGTCCTGGCCGCACCGGTGGCCGACACCCTGGCCCTGCGCGCGATCGCGCCGACCGTCGCCATCGCCCTCGCTCCGCTCGGCGAACTGCTCGACCAGCTGCGCGAGGCCGGTTTCGCCCCGGCCGGTGAGGATTCCGCAGGCGCGATCGTCGACCTGCGCCCGCGCGGCGCCCGCATCGCCGTGCGCCCCCTGGCCCGCAAGCCCTACCGCCCGAGTCCCCCGAGCGACGAGCAGTTGTCCCTGCTGGTCACCGAACTGCGCGCGGGCGAACGCGCCGCGGGTGCCCGCACCGGCCAATCCGTGCGCACCGACGGCACTCGCACCGGTACCGCGGCCACCCTGGCCCTGCTCCAACTGGCTGCCAGGGTGGGCCGCCCGGTGAACATCGGCTACGTCGACGCCCAGGGCGTAGCCAGCCAGCGCGTGGTCGAACCGATCCGCGTCGGCAACGGCCAGCTGGACGCCGTCGACCCCGTCACCGGCGCCACCCGCCACTTCACCCTGCACCGCATCGCGTCGGTCGCCCTGCTGGACTGACGCTCCAGAATTACGGCTTGGCCATGCAGAACGTCGTCTTGGGGTCGGCGACCGTGCGGAACTGGGTCGCGTCGGTGCCGCACTCGAGTTCGTCGGCAACCCCGTCGATCCGCTTGACGACCTTGAACGTCGCCTCGGGCGCGGTACAGGCGACGGCCTCGGCGGGGCGCTTGCCCGCGTCGGCGTAGCAGCTGCCCTGGGCGAAGTTGGGGGCCAGGCAGAGCGCGGTCTTGGTGTCGCCGACGGTGCCGTTGAAGGTGGCGTCGGAGACGGCGCAGGTCAGCGGGGCCGTGCCGACCTGAACGATCCGGTAGTTCGACGTCGCCGCCGAGCAGTCACCGACGGTCGCCTTCATCGCGTCGGCCGCGTTGTCGGTGACCTCGACACAGGCGCCCTTGGTGGCCGCACCCGCGGACGAGTCGCTGTCCGACGAACAGGCGACGACCGCCCCGACCAGTGCGACCGTCGCCACGGGGGCGAACACGATCCGCGCCAGCAGTCGCTTTCCTGGGAAAATCACTGAAAACCTCACTCACCGAACGGTTCAGGCATACATGGCCGCCGGTGACGATACCCAAGCCGGTGTCGTCCGCGCTCGGCCGCGTCGAACCTGGCTACCATCGCAAAGATGACCCTCGACGATGTCGCAGGCGAGCTGTACGGCCTCGACCCCGGCGACTTCGTGGCGACCCGCACCGAGCGGGCCGCCCAGGCGCGCGCCGAGGGCGATCCCGACCTGGCCAAGGCCGTCACCGCGCTGCGCAAACCCACGGTCGCGGCGTGGACGGTCAACCTGCTGGCCCGGCACGCGCCGAAGGAGATCGCGGCCCTGCTCGACCTCGGTGACGCCTTGCGTTCGGCGCAGCGCCAGCTCTCCGGCGACAAACTGCGCGCGCTCGGCGCGCAGCGCCAGCAGGTGGTCAACGCGATGACCAAGCGGGCGGGCGAGCTGGCCGCCGAGCACGACCGGCCGGCGAGCGAACAGGTGCTGCGCGAGGTCGGCCAGACCCTCACCGCCGCGCTGGCCGATCCCGACGTCGCCGATCAGGTTCGCGCCGGCGTCCTGCCCGCCACGGTCACCTACGACGGTTTCGGCCCTGCCGGGCTGGTCGCGATCACCGGGGGCAAGGCCGCAGCGCCCGCGAAGCGCGCGAGCACCCGCCGTTCCGGCAAGTCACCGGAGGACGTCGAGGCGGCACGTCGCGCCGAGGCGAAGCAGGAACTCGACGACGCCGAATCCGCGCTCGAGACAGCCCGTTCAGCGCGGGATGAAGCGGAAACCGCCGCCACACAGGCCAAAACAGAGCTGGAAGAGATCGAGACTCGCATCGACGAGTTGCGCACCGAACTCGAGCACGCCGAGCAGCAGCGCCATTTCGCCCGCACCGCCGAGCATCGGGCACGCGGCGAATTGACCTCCGCACGCAGTCAATTTGAACGATTGCAGCGATCGGCAGACCGCGCCCGCGCCCGCATGGAAGAGGAATAGTCAACCGCCCGACCACGTCGACTCCGAGGTCATCGCTACAGTCGCGGTCTGGCTGAAGGTGCGCTGACGGGGCTGGCATGATCGCGGTGTGGACCTACGATTCGGTATTCAGTTGGCGCCGACAGCGACCGAGCTGCCGCAGCTACGCGCGATGGCCGTGGTGGCGGACCGGGAAGGCCTGGATCTGCTCGGCATCCAGGATCATCCGTACTCGGGCGGGCTGGCCGATACGTTCGCGGTGATCGCCACCGTGCTGGCGGAAACCGAACGGCTGCGGGTGTTTCCGGATGTCGCCAGCCTTCCGCTACGCGGGCCCGCGATGCTCGGGAAGCAGGCCGCGACGTTGGATCTGCTCAGCGGCGGGCGATTCGAACTCGCTGTGGGAGCGGGCGCGTTCTGGCCCGCGATCGGCGCCATGGGCGGACCGGTGCGGTCGAATCCCGAAGCGCTGCAAGCGCTCGAGGAAGCTACCGCGATCATCCGCGCCATGTGGCATCCGGGGACGAAAGCGAAAGTCGAAGGCACGCACTACACCGTGAAGGGCGTGCAGTCCGGACCCGCGCCCGCGCATCCCGTCGGGATCTGGTTCGGCAGTGTCGGCCCGAAGGCCAACGCCCTCACCGGACGGATCGCCGACGGATGGGCCGCGCCCATCCCGCACTACCTGCCGTACGAGAAATGGCAGGCGACACAGGACATCATCTCCGCCGCCGCGGTCGACGCGGGACGTAACCCGGCCGACATCACCCGGATGGCACAACTCGTCGGAACGATCACCGACACTCCGGGGCCGGTCACCTTGCGCGGCGAGGAACCGATTCGCACCGACGCCGCGGGCTGGGCTCGCGTACTGGCCGATCTCGCCACGGAAACCGGCTTCGACACCTTCGTGTACTGGCCGGAATCCGCCGACGATACCCAGCTTCGCCGCTGGATCGGTGACGTCGTTCCCGCCACCCGCGCCTTGTGCGCCTGACCGTCCCAGGCGCTCCACCCGCTACCCGATACTCACCGGGGTGTTCTGCCCGGTGCGGATACGCCATTCGCTCGCCCGCTGCTCGAGCGTCAAGATGATCACACCGTGCATCGGGTCCGGCGCCGAATCGTCGCTACCTCGTGTGCGTTGCCGGGCGACGACCTGCACGAAGGTCGGTGCCAACTCGATAGTCTTCTCGAGGCGGTAGTGCACATTCACGTCGTGCAGTGGGCCGTTCGCGCCGAACACGAAACGTTGTTTGATCAGCAGTTCGTCCCGGCCGGCGGCCACACTGCCACTGAAGTTCACGAAAGTGCTGTCCTCCCAGAACAACGCGTTCATGCCGTCGGCGTCGTTGGAGTTGAACGCCCCTTCATACCGCTCCAGCACCCGCACTGCCGCATCGATCGTCATCGCTTCTCCTAGCCTCGGTTTGACGCAGTACAACCAAGGCTAGGAGCTCGAGTGCACTTCAGGTAAAGCCCGCCGAGCTGGATCACATTCTGATCGACCCCGCCGCGGCGATTCAGAGGCCCAGCGTGCCCGGGTACAGGAATGCCTCCCGCGGCGGCGACGTCGAATCCAGCCACTCGCTCAGGAATTCACCGAGCGGCATCGAAGTCCGGCTCTGCAGGAACTCCCGGAATTCCGGCATCGAGGCGTGGCCGTCGCGGTGCTCGTCCACGAAATCGCGGATGGCCGTGAAGAACACGTCCTCGCCGAGCAGTTTGCGCAGCGCGTGCAGGAACAGCGGCCCGCGGTAGTAGACCGAGGTGAACTCGTTGCCGACGCCCGGATTCGCGAGCGCGATCTCCCAGAACTCGGGGTCGTCATGGAATTTCGCGATCGTCTCACGGTATTTGGTGTCGACGTCGGCCTGCTCGACCCGCTCGATCCAGAGGTACTCGGCGGTGTAGCTGGCGAAGCATTCGTTGAGGCAGATGTCGGACCACTGCTTCACCGACATGGTGTCGCCCCACCACTGGTGGGCCAGCTCGTGCACCACGGTGTCCAGGTCGGCCCACGGCGCATAGGTGGGCCGGGTCTGGGTCTCCAGCGCGAACGGGATCGCGGCGTCGACGTAGATCCCGCCCGCGACGTCGAACGGGTAGGGACCGTACAGGTTTTCGAGGAAGTCGAGAATTTCGGGCAGGCGCTGCTCGTCCTCGCGGTTGCCCTCGGACTCCGGCGCGAAGGCGCTCAGCACCGGGGTGCCGTTCGCCCGCCGCTGTTCGAGGAAGGTGAAGTGGTCGACCGCGACCGTGGTCAGATACCCGAGGACGGGCGACCTGGTCTCCCAGGTGGTGACGAGCCTGCCGTCGCGCACCTCGTGCACGGTGCGATCGCCCGTCGACATCACCTCCCAGTCGGCGGGCACGGTGGCGTGCAGGGTGAATGTCGCCTTGTCCAGCGGTGTGTCGTTGAGCGGATACCAGGTGCTCGCGCTGTGCGGCTGGCCGACGGCGAACGCGCCGCCGCTCGGCGCGTAGGTCCAGCCCTCGCCCGCGGTTTCGGCGGGCTGACCGGCGTAGTCGACGATGATCCGCATCGGCAGGCCGGGCGGCAGCGGGAGCAGCGGGGTGACGACCAGTTCGCGGTCGCCGTCGCGGGTGAACCCCGCGGGCTGCCCGTTCACCGTCACCATCAGCACCTCGGGGCCGCGGTAGTCGAGGTTGAACTGGGCCAGCGGCTGGGTCGCGCCGGCATCGATGCGCGCGGTGCCGCGCAGGAAGGAGGTGGGCGGGTCGTAGTCGAGCGTCAGCTCGTAGTGGTCGACGTCGTAGCCGCCGTTGCCGTCCAACGGGTAGTAGGGGTCACCCAGCCCCGGCGCCCCGATCAGCCCCTGGTCCGCGCCGACCGGGCGGATACCGAGCGTCAGTATCGCCAGGATCGCGCAGAGGGAGGCCGACCATCGCATCTGGACAGGTACCTTTCGCCGGATCGAGCCCCGCGGACAAACCCCATCGTCCCAGCCCCGCGGCGAGACTCCTAGCCCAGGTCGCCGGGCAGCTGCTGCGGGTCGAGCAGCAGGCGTTTGGTCGCCGTGCGCCGTACCCGCGCGGCCAGCGCCAGGTTCGCGGTGAGCAACTGCCATTCGACCTCGGTGATCTCGCCACGTGCCCGCTCGATCACCGCGCTGTCGCGGGTACCCCACGCGATCGGCATGGCGGTGACCAGCTGCCAGCGTTCGCCCACCTGCCGCGGCGCGCTGTCGGTACGGACCGCGACGGCGGGCACCCGCTCGCCGGGCTCGGGCGCGTGGCCGGGCAGCGTACGCACCTTGCGGGTGATCAGCGCCCAGCTGCGCGTGGCCGCCGTGGGCTCGGCGACGTCGACGAGGGCGAGCAGCACGATGCCGGACGCCTCGGTCTCGGTGACCACGGCGGGCACCAAAGCACCGTCCTGGTACAGCTTTTCGATACTGGAGCGGTGCG
The DNA here is from genome assembly GCF_042728775.1 of Nocardia sp. NPDC060259. Taxonomy (NCBI): domain Bacteria; kingdom Bacillati; phylum Actinomycetota; class Actinomycetes; order Mycobacteriales; family Nocardiaceae; genus Nocardia; species Nocardia sp. NPDC060259. Next base: position 51,253 of record NZ_JBHXAY010000025.1, on the reverse strand, counting down.
GAGTCCACAGCGCGACCCACAGCGCGATCGCCGCGACGAGGACACACACCACCGCGAGCAGGTACCCCCACGCCTGCCCGCTCCACAACAGCGCGGCCGTGGCCGCGACGGCGAGCCCGGCCACCAGCAGCGCGACCACGCGCAGCCTGCGTAACCCGGTGAACGTCTCGTTGACCGCATGAGCGTGCTCACGGTCGACCACGAATTCGAAGCGGCGCACGGTTCCTTCCTAGCACAAGTTGTGGAGGAGTTGCCTCCACTTATCTGCCGGGGACTTCACCGCACGGTACCGCGATCCGACCTGCCGATCAGCTCTACGCGCCGTCACCGATCGGCGGTCCGAGCAGATCGTCGGCATCGGTGATGCGGTACGCGTACCCCTGCTCGGCGAGGAACCGCTGCCGATGCGCGGCGTACTCGGCGTCGAGGGTGTCGCGGGCGACCACGGAATAGAAATGCGCCTGTCCCCCATCCTGTTTCGGCCGCAACAGCCTACCGAGGCGCTGCGCCTCCTCCTGCCGCGAACCGAAGGTGCCCGACACCTGCACCGCCACAGACGCTTCCGGTAGATCGATGGAGAAGTTCGCCACCTTGCTCACCACCAGCACCGGCACCTCGCCGGACCGGAACGCGTCGAACAGCGCCTCGCGTTCCTTGTTCTTGGTCGCGCCCGTGATCACCGGTGCGTTCAGATCGATGCCGAGTTCCTCGAGCTGATCCAGGTACGCGCCGATCACCAGCGTCGGCGCGTCCTTGTGCCTGGCCAGGATCGACTCGACCACCGGGATCTTGGTGCGCGCGGTGGAGCACAGCTTGTAGCGCTCCTCCGGCTCCGCGGTCGCGTACGCCATCCGCTCGGCGTCGGTGAGCGTCACCCGCACCTCGATGCAGTCGGCGGGGGCGATCCAGCCCTGCGCCTCGATGTCCTTCCACGGCGCGTCGTAGCGTTTCGGGCCGATCAGCGAGAACACATCGCCCTCGCGGCCGTCCTCACGCACCAGCGTCGCCGTCAGGCCGAGCCTGCGGCGCGACTGCAGGTCCGCGGTCATCCGGAAGACCGGCGCGGGCAGCAGGTGCACCTCGTCGTAGATCACCAGGCCCCAGTCGCGGCTGTCGAACAGCTCCAGGTGCTTGTACTCACCCTTGGTCTTGCGGGTGATCACCTGGTACGTGGCGATCGTGACCGGGCGGATCTCCTTGCGCTCACCGGAGTACTCGCCGATCTCGTCCTCGGTCAGCGTGGTGCGCGCCAGCAGTTCGCGGCGCCACTGCCTGCCCGCGACGGTATTGGTGACCAGGATCAACGTGGTCGCCTTGGCCTTGGCCATGGCGGCAGCGCCGACCATCGTCTTGCCCGCGCCACACGGCAGCACCACCACGCCCGAGCCACCGGCCCAGAACGAGTCGGCGGCCATCTCCTGGTAGTCGCGCAGGTGCCACTTGGCGTCGGTGTAGTCCAGGCCGATGTCGTGCGCCTCGCCGTCGACGTAGCCGGCCAGGTCCTCGGCGGGCCAGCCGATCTTCAACAGCATCTGCTTGATGTGGCCGCGCTCGGACGGATGCACGATCACCGTGTCGTCGTCGATGCGCGCACCGAGCATCGGCGCGATCTTCTTGTGCCGCAGCACTTCCTCGAGCACCGCGCGATCCAGGCTCACCAGGCACAAACCGTGCGCGGGATGCTTGACCAGCTGCAACCTGCCGTAGCGGCCCATCGTGTCGACGATGTCGACCAGCAGCGGCTGCGGCACCGCGTACCGCGAGAAGTTCACCAGCGCGTCGACGACCTGCTCGGCATCGTGGCCGGCCGCGCGGGCATTCCACAGCGCCAGCGGCGTGATCCGGTAGGTGTGCACATGCTCGGGCGCACGCTCCAGCTCCGCGAACGGCGCGATGGCCTGCCGCGCGTTGCCAGCCAGCTCATGCTCGACCTCGAGCAGCAGGGTCTTGTCGCTCTGCACGATCAATGGGCCGTCGGTCACAGTGCTCCTCGGCGGCCGGAGCCGCGGGTTCTGGGCCTCGCGACCCTCGACTCAGCACTCGAGACGGGCGCCTGCTGCGCATGCGCTTCGACTGCTGGGGCGAGGGGCAGCCCCGAACGGGCTCGTCAGCCCTGTGCGGGGTGCGTTCGGCCGGGATGTTTCTCCAGTGGGTACCGACGCGATGGGCGCTTCGGCAGCCTTTGTCGATTGTACGGATCGGGACCGACACGACCTGGGCCGATTCGGCCGCCCGCGCGATAGCCGGGGTCCAGCGGGTGTCGACTGGACCGCGACAAGGCCTGGCTGACCAGGTCAGACTCGACGAGTGCTTCAGACAACGGCGGTAATCGGGGTTGCGGCGGCGGCGCTCGGCATGGTGCTGACACCGGGGCCGAACATGATGTATCTCGTGTCACGGACGGTGGCGCAAGGGCGGCAAGCGGGAATGATCTCGCTGGCCGGGGTCGCGGCGGGGTTCGGGGTGTATCTGCTGGCCGCCGCGGCGGGGATCACGGCGGTGTTCGCGGTGGTTCCCGGGCTGTATGTGGCGATCAAGCTGGCCGGCGCCTGCTATCTGCTGTGGCTGGCCTGGCAGGCGGTGCGGCCGGGCGGGTTGTCGGTGTTCGCGCCGGCCGACCTGCCGATTGATCCGGCGCGACGGCTGTTCACCATGGGATTCCTCACCAATCTGCTCAATCCGAAGATCGCGATCATGTACATGGCGCTGATCCCGCAGTTCGTCGATCCGGAGCGCGGGACGCTGTGGCTGCAGAGCCTGTCGCTCGGCGCGGTGCAGATCACGGTCGCGCTCACCGTCGACGCGCTGATCGTGCTCGGCGCGGCCGGTCTGGCCGCCTTCCTCACCGCGCGGCCGCTCTGGCTGCGGACCCAGCGGTACCTGATGGGGACCGCGCTCGGCACCATCGCGGTGCTGCTCGCCACCGACAAGGCGCGGCCCGCCCCTGCCTGAACTCAGCCCCCACCGCGGCGGGCGAGTGTTCGACGAGGACACCCGCTGCCGCCGGGCCGCGCCACCGTGAGACCCGGCGTCGCGACGTGAAGTGCTTCCGCTCACACGCCAGGGGGCGACACGGTGAGGCCGGGTGGTCGGCGGTGAACTCCTGCGTGTCACGCTGCTGGGTGGTCCTGGCGAGAAGGAGTGAGCGGTGAGTGTTGGGTTGCTGGTGGCGGTGGTCGCGACCGGGCCGTCGGTGACGGAACTGGATTCGGCGGTGACCATGGTGCATCGGGGCGGCGAGCTGCTCGGGGTGATCTCGTTCGCCGCGTCCGGCGCGCTGGTCGCCGCCCGCAAGCGGCTCGATCTGTTCGGCATCGCGGTACTCGCCACCGCGACCGCGCTCGGCGGTGGCATCGTGCGCGACCTGCTGATCGGGCGCACGCCACCCGCCGCGTTCACCGACCTCACCTACCTGTCCGCTTCCCTGCTGACGGCCTTCGTCCTGTACTTCATCGCGCCGTCGCCCCGGCTCACCAAGGGTCCGCTGGAAATCGCCGACGCGATCGGGCTCGGCCTGTTCTGCGTCACCGGAACCGTGATCGCCGACTCGGCGGGTCTCGGCGCGCCCACCGCCGCGCTGCTCGGCATGACGACGGCGATCGGCGGCGGCGTCCTGCGCGACGTGCTCAGCGGCGAGGTGCCGCGCGTGCTGCGCCCCGACCAGGACCTCTACGCCATCCCTGCCCTGTTCGGCGCGGCCACCACCGCCACCCTGCTGCACTTCGACCTGTACCGGGCGTGGACAGGGTTGCTCGCCGCCGCCGGTGCCATCGGGTTCCGGCTGCTGGCCCGCCATTACCAATGGCACGCGCCGCTGGCCCGCCACGCTCGCGACTGAGCCAAGGGCGTCAGCGCACCGGCATACCCGCGCGCAGGCGCCGCACTCCCTCGTCGATGGTCTCGTCGCGCTTGCTGAAGGTGAAGCGCACCAGGTGTTTCCATTCGCCGGGGTGGTCGGTGAACACACTCACCGGCACCGCGACGACACCGAGACGCGCGGGCAGTTCGCGGCAGAACGCCAGCCCGTCCTGCGCGCCGAGCGGGCGGATGTCGGCGCAGACGAAGTACCCGCCGGAGCTGGCGGCGACGCCGAAACCGGTGTCGCGCAGCGCGGCCGAGAGGCGCAGCCGCTTGTCGGACAGTCCGTCACGCATGGCGCGCACCCAATCGAGTTCGGCGTTGATCGCGTGCGCGACCGCCGGCTGGAACGGCCCGCCACCGACGAAGGTGAGGAACTGTTTGGCCGCGAGCACGCCGTCGAGCAGCGGCGCGGGCGCGCACACCCAGCCGATCTTCCAGCCGGTGACATTGAAGGTCTTCGCCGCGCTGGACACCACGATGGTCCGCTCGCGCATGCCGGGCAGGGTGGAGATGCTGATGTGCTCGGCGCCGTCGTAGACGAGATGCTCGTACACCTCGTCGGCCAGCACCAGCAGATCGTGTTCGCCGGCCAGCTCGGCGATGGCGGTGAGATCGGCGCGATCGAGCACCGAGCCGGTCGGGTTGTGCGGTGAATTGATCACCAGCATGCGGGTTTTCGGGGTGATCGCGGCGCGCAGACTATCCAGGTCGAGCACGAAACGGTCGCCGTCGGGGACCAGGCGCGCGGTCCGGCGCCGGGCACCGGCCAGCGCGACCGCGGCGGCGTAGGAGTCGTAGTACGGCTCGATGAGCACCACTTCCTGGTCCGGCTCGACCAGCCCGAGCAGGGCGGCGCTGATTCCCTCGGTGGCGCCGACGGTGACCAGCACCTCGGTGGCCGGGTCGTAGGCGGTGCCGTAGCGGCGGACGCGGTCGTCGGCGATCGCCTGGCGCAGCACCGGCATGCCGCGGCCGGGCGGGTACTGGTTGAGCCCGTCGGCGATGGCGGCCCTGGCGACCTCGAGCATGCCAGCGGGCCCGTCGGTATCCGGGAATCCCTGACCCAGATTCACCGCGTCGTGGCGGACGGCCAGTTCGGTCATCTCGGCGAAGATGGTCGATCCGAACGGGCGCAAACGGGAGACAGTGGGCGGCGCAGACGACATCTCCGCAGCGTATCCCACTTTTCGACTACGTTGCCGACCGATAGCGAACACGTATGTTTCACAAACGTTTTGGCGGGTTGACCTGCGCTATTGTGCGATCACCCAGGCTGAGCTAGCCTCGCCGTGTTCTACCTCACACACCACTGCGTGGTGGTATATCGAAAGGGGCTCCTTATGGCCTCACCTCTGCTCGATTTCATCGCCGGACCGGCTGCGTCGGAGGTTGCCGGTTCCGCTCTGCGATTCATCCACGACCATCTGCTGGGCAGCCCGATCGTGGACTACTTCACCGGCTCGGCGACCCCGGACAACAACATGGGTTCCTCGACCGGCGACCACAACCTCGGTTCGTCGACCGGCGACCACCAGTGGGGGTCGACCTACCCGTAGACACTCGCGGCATCGGACCGGATCGCGCGGGTCCGGTCCGATGCGAGGGGTCAGCGCAGCCGCGCGCCCGACAGCTTCATCACATTGGCGAAATCGTAAGCAGCCCAGACTTTTCCGTCGCGTACCGAGAATCCGAGGACGCGCACCGGCCGCCCGAACGGCGAGTTCGGATCGGTGAGCACGAGGCCCGATTGCCCGTTCACCGCGGCGAATCCCATGTCCAGCCCCGGTTCTTCCAGGTGCTTGCGCCACAGGCCCAGCGCCAGGCGCGCGATCTTCTCCGCTCCCGCAACCACATTCAGTGCGGTCTTGGTCGTTCCGCCCGCATCGGCGACGAAGGTCGCGTCCGGATGCAGGGTGGCCGCCACCGCCACCACGTCGCCGGTCGCCAAGGCGGCGAGAAACTTGTGCACCGCCTGATCGTGCACCTCGTCGGTGACCGGTTCCGGCGCCTTCGCCGCCGCCTTACGCGCCCGCACGGCCAATTGCCGTGCGGCATCAACGGAGACACCCAGGATCTCGGCGATCTCGTCGAACGGCACATCGAGGCTGTCGTGCAGGACCAGCGCAACACGCTGCTGTGGTGTCAGCGCGTCGAGCACCACCATCGCCGCCATCCGGCTGTCCTGATTGCGGACCACCACATCCAGCGGATCAGGGGTGCGCGACGGCGTGGTGACGATCGGCTCCGGAAGCCACTGCCCCACATAGGTTTCCCGGCGCACCACCGCACTGCGCAGATGATCGAGGCAGATCCGGCTGACCACCGTCGTCAGCCAGGCACGCAGATCGTCGATCTCGGACTGGTGCACCCCGGCCATCCGCAGCCAGCTCTCCTGCACCGCGTCCTCGGCGTCGCCGACGCTACCGGTGAGCCGGTAGGCGACCGAAAGCAGGTGCGCTCGATGCGATTCGAACAGGTCGGCGAGAAGCGGGGAAACCATCGTCGATGATCCTACGGACCGGAAAACCTGCTGAGAAACCGGGCGTCGACCTGTCAGGATGACACGATGTACGAGCACACGCTCACCGGCGGCACGGTCTGGCTCACCCGCCCGGCCTGCGCCGACATCGACCGCATCACCGAGTGCTGCCAGGACCCCGAGGTGGGCCGCTGGACGACGATTCCCGTCCCGTACAGCCGCTCGGACGCCGAGCAATTCCTCGACCTGGTCGTCGCACCCGGCTGGGCGGGCAACGCGCCCGTCTGGGCGATCCGCACCGCCGAGGACGGGCAGGTCGAAGGCATGATCGGCCTGCACACCCGCAGCCCCGGCGTCTGCGAGATCGGCTTCTGGCTCACCCCCGACCACCGTGGCCACGGCCTGATGTCACGCGCCATCGCCCTGGTCTGCGGCTTCGCCTTCGCCCCCGACGGCCTGGCCCTGGCCCGCATCACCTGGCGCGCCATGGTCGGCAACCACCCCTCGGCCGCCACCGTCCGCCGCAACGGCTTCCACTACGAGGGCACCGCCCGCCTCGGCGGCATCCAGCGCGGCGCCCGCGTCGACGAATGGCACGCGGCCCGCCTGTCCACCGACCCACCCGGCCCCGCCGACACCTGGCCCGCCGACATCGCACCCCGCTGAGCTAGCAAGTTGACCAGCTCAGCGGTTGGCTCTAGCATGAAGCTACCAACCCAGTCCTCACGTAGGGCTGGGTCTTTTTTTGCCCGGCGCATAGTCAGTCGGGACCCGGGGCTACGTTCATATCGCACTTCGTTGGGGGCGCAATGCGGGTTGGCGTGTATATCGATGCTTACAACTTGTACTACGGCATGCGGGGGATCTGCGGTCGTGGAACATCCGGCTGGCGGTGGCTCGATGTCCGCGGTCTCGCCGAATCGCTGTGCGGCTGGCAGGGGGCGAGCGTGCAACGGGTCGTCTACTGCACGGCACGGGTCGATCCGACCGACAACCCTGATGCACACCGAGATCAGAGCATCTACCTCAACGCGCTGCAGGCAAGCGGTTCGATCGATGTCCTCGAATTGGGCCGCTATGTTGCATGGCCGAAGTCGGCACCACTCGCTCACCCCAACAAAGCCGGTCGTGCCGACGTGGTCGTTGCGACAGGTACGCAGCAATGGTCATCAGATCTGCCGATCCGCCTCGCGACCAACGGCGCTGGAAGCGACGTGCTGATGGCGACAGTCCGGATGCGGGAAGAGAAGGGCTCCGACGTCAATGTCGCAACACACCTGTTGACGGACGTCCTCCGCGGTCAGGTGGACGGTGCGATCGTGATCTCCAACGATTCGGATCTCGCGTTGCCACTTCGCACCGCACGGCTGCATGTCCCGGTCGGGACGGTGAATCCCAGTTCGAGGCAACTCGCGGGCGCGCTGCGTGGAACCTCAGCCGAAGGCGCAGGTCGGCACTGGTGGGCGAGGCTGTCTGCTCACCACTATTACTCGTCCCAACTCGCAGATCCTGTGGACAACCACTGGCGGAAGCCGACGGGCTGGTAGGCCACGGCCGTTGATCGGAGCGCACATGCCTGACGACGCTCGGTTCGAGTGGCTTGCCGATGTCATGGGGGTTGGGGCGGAGGATCGGGTGCTAGAGCTCGGGCAGGGGGCCGGGGCGGCGCTGGTGCACGCGTCGGGTGACCTGATGGCCGCGGATGGCCGACCACGATGTTCGCGTGAAAGCCTGGTGATCAATCGGCCGGCTGCTCAGTTCGGACGGGTGGACGCGCGACGGGCGGTGCCCCGGTGGGCCGTGATCGTCGTCGGGTCCTCTGGCCAGGCGTGTTTCGGGTAGCGGCCGCGCAGGTCGGCGCGGACCTGGGGCCAGCCGTTCTTCCAGAAGCTGGGGAGGTCGGCGGTGACGGCGACGGGGCGCTGGGCCGGGGAGAGCAGGTGCAGCAGGATCGGGGAGCGACCGTCGGCGAGGGTTGGTGGGTCGGTCCAGCCGAAGATCTCCTGGACCTTCACGGCCAGGACCGGCGGTTCGGCGCTGTAGTCGAGGCGGATGTGGCTGCCGGAGGGGACTTCCAGGCGTTCGGGGGCGAGGTCGTCGAGCCGGGCGGCCTCCGGCCATGGGAGCAGGCGGCGCAGGGCGGTGCCCGCGTCGATGCGGGCGAGGTCGGATCGGCGGCGGGCAGTGGCGAGTTCGGTGGCGAGCCAATGGTCGAGGTCGGCGAGGAGCGCGTCGTCGTCGACGGCGGGCCATGGGGCGCCGAGTGCGCGGTGCAGGAAGTCGAGACGCTGCCGCAAGTTGCGGGCGTCGTCAGTCCAGCGCAGGAGCTCGAGCCCCTCGGACCGCAGACCCTCGCGCACCGCCTTCTCCACCAACCACGTATCCGGTTCGCGCAGCGCCTTTTCCGACAGAACGATGGCCCCGAGCCGTTCCACCCGCCGGGCGACCACGTCACCCGACTCCCACCGCACCTCCTCGGCCCGCGTCACCAACCCGGGTGCGGCCTCCCTCGCGAGATCCTCATCAGCGATGGCCGCCAACCGAATTCGCCCCTCGGCCCGCCCCGGATCACGATCCGCCACCGCCACCGCGAGCCATTCCGCCGCGCCGAGACCGGAACCCGGCGGCAAAGTCACCGCCGTACCCCCAGCCATGAGATATGAAGACCCGCTCGCCCGCCGCCGAGCCAACCGCTCCGGATACGCCAACGCGATCATGAGCGCGGCAACGTCCGCGGGTTGCCCCGCCGATCCAGCGGCCGCAACCCCACGCTCACCAGCAGCCGACGCCGATCCAGGCCGCGCACCGCCACGCTCAGCGGCTGCTGACGATCCGGGCCTCGCAACGCCGGGCTTGTCGGCAGCCGAAGCCGATCCAGGCCGCACGTCGCCACGTTCACCGGTCGACGCCGATCGGGACCGGCCGGTCCTGCCTGCGGCGGACTCGCCGGCTGTGGCACTGTCGCTGGGCAGGTCGTTCGCGGCGACCAGTTTGACCAGCCGCTGCACCTCCTTCGTCCAGCGGGTTGGGCGTTCGGCGCGCAGGGCGCGGAGTGCGGCGGCCGCGTCGATGCCTGGGGCCAGGGAGTCGTCGTCCATGAGGACCACCATTTCGGCGGCGGCGCGCGCACCGACGTGGGCGGCGCCGTCGAGGAGGGCGCGGGCGAGGCGGGGATGCAGGCCGAGGGCGGACATGGCGCGGCCGCGTTGGGTGATGCGGTCGGTATTGTCGAGGGCGCCGAGGGCGCGCAGGACGGTGCGGCCAGCGGCCAGGCCGCCTTCGGGTGGAGCGTCCCACCAGGCGAGGCCGGTGCCGTCGGGGGTTCCCCAGCAGGCCAATTCCAAGGCGAGGCGGGTGAGTTCGGCGGTGCGGATCTCGGGTTCGGGGTAGGCGGGCAGGGTTTGGTGCTCGTATTCGGGCCAGCAGCGCCACGCGTAGCCAGGAGCTTCACGGCCTGCGCGGCCTGCGCGCTGTTCGGCGACCGCGGCCGAAACACGGACGGTCGCGAGGCCGGAGAGGCCTCGACGGTGGTCGATGCGGGGCACCCGCGACAGACCGGAGTCGACGACCGCGCGGACACCGGGCACGGTGAGGCTGGATTCGGCTACCGCCGTTGACAACACGACGCGACGCCGAGCACCCGGCCGCAACGCGGTGTCCTGGACCGAGCTGCCCAGCCTGCCGTGCAGCGGTACCACGTCGACCTCGCCGAGATCGCGCAGCAGACCCGCCGTCCGGTTGATCTCGCCGACGCCGGGTAGAAAGACCAGCACGTCCCCGGCGGTGGCGGTCAGCGCGCTGCGGACAGCCCGCGCGACCTGCGCTTCGATCCGCTCCCGTGGCAGCGCAGGCACGTAGTCGACGTCGACCGGATAGGCCCGCCCGTGTACTTCGATGACCGGCGCGCGCACCGCCCCTGGCGATGGTGGGGCGTTCCCACCGGAGCCGGACGCGGACGACGCGACAGACCCGTCCCCCGCGCCGAGCAGCACCGCGAGCCGATCCGCCGCCACTGTCGCCGAGGTGGCGAGCACCCGCAGGTCCGGCCGTAGCCCCGACCTGGCGTCGAGCAGCAGCGCCAGCAGCAGGTCGGCGTCCAGGTGCCGCTCATGGCACTCGTCGAGGACCACGGTGCCGACCCCGGCAAGTTCCGGATCACTCTGCAACCGCCGCACCAGCAACCCCGAGGTCACCACCTCGACCCGCGTCCTCGGCCCGACCTTCCGATCCCCGCGCACGGCATACCCGACGGCCTCCCCCACCTTCTCCCCAAGCAACGCCGCCATCCGCGCCGCCGCCGCCCGCGCCGCCAAACGCCGCGGCTCGGCCACGACGACCCGCCCCTCGGTCTCGGCAGCCAAGGCCAACGGAACGAGCGTCGTCTTACCTGTTCCCGGCGGAGCGACCAGCACCGCGACCCCGCGATCGGTCAGCGTCTCGACGATCTCGCCCAGCGCGGGCCGCACCGGCAGATCAGGCAGTTCAGGCAGCTTCATCACCCACCAGTCTGCCGACCCGCAACCACAAGGACAGCACCCACCCGTGGTGTCGACACCGAAATCCTGGCTCGACCGAGTAACCGATGAACATCTGTTCCCCCTACACCGAGTCCTGGTTAAGCTGCGGGAGATGAACACCGAGTTCGTCCTGACCACGCTCGTCATCGTCGCCACACCGGGCACCGGGGTCCTGTTCACTCTCGCCGCCGGTCTGTCCCGCGGCGTCCGTGCCAGTGTGATCGCCGCCTTCGGCTGCACCCTCGGCATCGTCCCGCACGTGATCGCGGCCGTCACCGGCCTGGCCGCGCTGTTGAACACCAGCGCCGTCGCCTTCCAGACGCTGAAGTATCTCGGTGTCGCCTATCTGCTGTACATGGCGTGGAACACCTTTCGCGACAAGGGCGCTCTGGCGATTCCCGATGAACAGGCAGGCCCGGCGCCCTCGGCGCGCACAGTGATCACCTCGGCGATCCTGTTCAATATCCTCAACCCGAAGCTGACGATCTTCTTCTTCGCGTTCCTGCCTCAGTTCGTGCCGAACGGCGCCCCGAATGCCCTGCCACGCATGCTCGAACTGAGCGCCGTCTTTATGCTCGCCACCTTCGTGGTGTTCGCCGTCTACGGCGCGGCGGCGGCCGCGGTGCGCGGCCACATCCTGTCCCGCCCGCCCGTGGTCACCTGGATGCGACGGATCTTCGGCGCCTCGTTCCTCGCGCTCGCCGGGCGCCTGGCTGTCCAGAATCAGTAGTCGGCGGCGCGGGTGCGGAAGTATCGGCGGGTTTCCAGGTCGGCGGGAAGGTAGACCTCGACGGCGATCTCGTCGAGCGCGATATCGAACGCCGCGCCGAAGGTGGTGACCGTGTTGACGAAGCTCAGCTCGGTTCCGCGATACGCCAACCGGATGCGCAAGGCGACCTCCGCCGGGTCGGGTGGCCCCGGCTCGTGCTCGGGTCCGAACGCCGCCAATTCCTCGTATAGAGCGTGCAATTGCGGATCTCCGCCGCGCGCGGCCTGATGGGCAAGGCGGGAGAGCAGGAACGACCGCACCTGCTCCAGGTTGCGCAGCCGCGGCGCGAGCCCGTCCGGACGCAGACCCAGCCGCATCATGTTGACAGGCGGCCGCAACAGTTCCGCGGCAGCGCCTTCCAGGAACACCTCGACGGCACTGTTGGCCAGCACGAGATTCCAACGCCTGTCCACCGCGAGCGCGGGAAACGGCTCGTGCGCGAGCAGCACCTGCTGCACGGTCTCCCGTGCCCGCACCAGATCGGGCTCGTCCAGCGGTTGCTCGCGGAAGACCGGCGCGTGCCCGGCGGCGACCAGCAACCGATTACGTTCGCGCAGCGGCACATCGAGAGTGTCGGCCAAATGCAGCACCATCGCGCTGCTGGGAATCGTGCGCCCCGTCTCGACGAAGCTGACGTGCCGCGCCGACACCTCCGCCTGGATGGCCAGATCGAGCTGACTCAACCGTCTGCGCACACGCCATTCGCGCAGCAGCTCCCCCACCGGACGATCGTGCGTCATGCCCCGAGTCTGCGCCCCACCCGACACCGCCGCCATTACCAGGCGGGTAATCGACGCGCCGCATCGTGTCGGCGACTCTCAACGTCATGGACACCAACAAACAACTCGTCATCGACGGCTTCCGGCGCTTCGCGGCAGGCGATCTCGACGTGCTCCGCACCCTGGTGCACGCGGACTTCGTCGAGCACAGCCCCGGAAACCCCAGCGGACGAGACGCATTCATCGACTACATCGCGAAAGCACCGGTCGCCGGCGCGCAGCTGGACCTGCACCGGGTCGTCGCCGAAGGCGATTTGGTGGTCGTGCACTACGCCATGACCCCGCCCGGCGCGCCGACCAGCAGCGCCGTCGTCGACATCTGGCGGTTCGTGGACGGACAGATCGTGGAGCACTGGGATGTCGTCCAGCCGGTACCCGAGGCCGACCAGATCCCGAACGGAATGTTCTGAGACGACCGAAGGACGCCCCCGTCGCCGGGAGCGTCCTTCGTGGTCGGGTCAGGCGCCGCGACGGGATTCGACGGCGGCGGCGAGCCGGTCGAGCTGGGCGGCGGTGACGTTCCAGTCGATGCACGCGTCGGTGATGGACTGGCCGTAGGTGAGCTCATCGGCCTTGCCGAGGGTCAGGTCCTGGCGACCGGCGACGAGGAACGACTCCAGCATCACGCCGACCACGCCCTGCTCACCGGCGGCGAGCCGGTCGGCGATATCGGTGACGACATCGACCTGGCGGTTGTGGTCCTTGTTGCTGTTGCCGTGGCTGGCGTCGACCACCACGCGCTGGGCCAGCGAGGACTTCTCCAGCCGCAGCTTGGCCTCGGCGACCGAGGCGGCGTCGTAGTTGGTGCCGTTGCTGCCGCCGCGCAGGATGACGTGGCAGTCGGGGTTGCCGGTGGTGCGGATCAGCGCGGAGCGGCCGTCGAGGTCGGTGCCGGGGAAGACGTGGCTGGCCGCGGCGGCACGCACACCGTCGACGGCGACCTGCACGTCACCGTCGGTGCCGTTCTTGATGCCGACCGGCATGGACAGCGCGCTCGAGAGCTGCCGGTGCACCTGGCTGGCCGCGGTGCGGGCGCCGATCGCTCCGTAGGAGACCAGGTCGGCGATGTACTGCGGGGTGATCGGATCCAGGAACTCACACGCCACGGGCAGGCCGAGCGCGGTGATGTCGACGAGCACCTTGCGGCCGATACCGAGGCCGGTGTTGACGTCGAACGAACCGTCCAGGTGCGGATCGTTGATCAGACCCTTCCAGCCCAGCGTCGTGCGCGGCTTCTCGAAGTACACGCGCATCACCACGTGCAGCCGGTCGCTCAGCTCCTCGGCCTTGGCGGCCAGCTTGCGGGCGTAGTCCAGCGCGGCGGCCGGGTCGTGCACCGAGCACGGGCCGACGATCACCATGAGGCGGTCGTCGTCGCCGTTGAGCACGTCGACGGTGGCTTTGCGGCCCGCGCGGACGGTGTCGGCGAGCTCGTCGGTGATGGGGTGGACCGTGCGGACCTCGGCGGGCGAGCGCAGGGGGCTCACGCTGAGGGTGCGCTGGTCATCCAGATCGGAATGCCGCGAGTCGATATCGGCTGCGGTTGTCATGTGTGGGTTTCCTATCTTCGAGGCCGACCCACGGACTTTCGCGAACCCGTCGAGCCGGTCAGTGTCCGGCTCGGGGGTGGAGGAGGTCAGCGCGCAGGGTCGCAGACCGGCCCACCCAGGGCCGGCTCGCTAAACCAGAAATATGCGCGCTGCATGCCGTGGACTGTACCACCGGTGAAACGTCGCCAGTCAGGGCTAGGTTGCCCGGAGTGTGGACCATCACACCGCCGCGTCGGCGAAACCGCAGGCCCCGAACCCTTGACCTCTACCTTGCTCGAGCTTTTAGCGTCGGTAGTCGACGAAAGGAAATCGACTGTGACAACGCTGGTTACGGGCGCTACCGGAAACACCGGACGCCAGGTGGTACGCGAACTCGTCGGCCGCGGCGAGAAGGTCAGGGCGGTCACGCGCGATGCCGCCGCAGCACGCACCTTGCTCGGTCCGGAGGTGGAGCTGGTCACCGGGACCCACAACGTGCCGTCGACGCTCGGCGATGCCTGGCATGGTGTCGACCGACTGCATGTGACGGTGACCGCCGGGCTCGGGCCGGAGCTGATCGGCCGGGCCGTCGAGGCGGGCGTGCGCCGCATCACCGTCGTCTGGGGCGGCGGGGTCGGTCCGGTCGAGGAGGCGATCGCCGAGTCCGGGGTGGAGTGGACGCGGCTGGAGCCGCAGGAGTTCATGTCGAACACGCTCACCTGGCGCGAGCCGATCCTGACCGACGGCGTGGTGCGCGAGCCCTACGACCACCCGAGCGCGGTGGTCCACGAGGCCGACATCGGCGCGGTCGCGGCCGTGGCGCTGCTGGAGGACGGCCACCACGGCCGCGCCTACAACCTGACCGGACCCGCGGCGATCACCCCGCACGAGCGGATCGCGATCCTGGCCGAGGCGGCGGGCAGGCCTGTCGAGTTCGCCAGGATCACCCATCAGCAGGCCGTCGACCGGCTCATGGCGACCGGCGTGTCCCAGGCCGACGCGGACTATGTGATCGGCTGGTACGCCGAGTCGAGCCCGGAGTCGTACACGGTCGACCCGACGGTGGAGCAGGTGCTCGGCCGCCCGGCGCGCACCTTCGCGCAGTGGGCGGCCGAACACGGGCACCGATTCGCCCAGCGCACGTAGTCGCCTGAGCCGGGCGGCAGGGTCGGCCGCTCAGCCCCACTGACCCGGCTCGTAGTCGCCGATCGACGGCTGAGCCGGGCGGCGGCACCGGTCTGGGCTCAGCCCCACTGACCCGGCTCGTAGTCGCCGGCCGGGGTGCGGGCGATGGCGTTCATCCGGTTCCAGGCGTTGATCATCGCGATGGCGGCGATCAGCGCGGCGGTCTGATCGTCGTCGAAGTGCTTGCGCACCTGCTCCCAGGTGTCGTCGGAGACGTGGCCACCGTCGGCGACGCGGGTCGCCTCCTCGGTCAGCGCGAGGGCGGCCCGCTCGGCGTCGGTGAAGACGGTGGCCTCGTGCCAGGCGGCGACCAGGTTCAGCCGCGTCGCGGACTCGCCCGCGTGGACGGCGTCCTTGAAGTGCATGTCGGTGCAGTAGCTACAGCCGTTGATCTGCGAGGCCCGCAGCTTCACCAGCTCATAGGTCGCCTTGTCCAGCGTCGAGTCGTCGATCACCTTGCTCGCCATGGTCAGCCGCTTGGTGAAGCTGGTCGCGACACGGTTGGCGTAGAGGTCGAAGCGCGGTTCCATGATGGCTCCTTCGTCGTTCTGTGGGGTTCTACAGAGACGACGAGGGAGCCACCCGCGGTGTGACAGCATCGAAGGTGATGCCCGTCACTACCTCTCAGATCAGGCCGCAGAGCTTCTCGGAGAGTTCCCACAGCTCGGAGGCGACCGCGCGGTCCTTCGACGCGCCGGTGCTGCCACAGCGGGCCGGGTATCCGCGCAGGCCGAGCAGGCCGTCGGGGCCGTAGAAGGCGCCGGGCACGATATCGGCGGTAGCCGCGAACAGGGTCGGCAGCGCGCCCTGCTCGGCGCTCTGGGCCAGCGTGCGGTTGCCCAGCCACATCACCGCGTCCTGGATCGACTCGGTGTGTGACATGAGTTCGGTCGCGGCGTAGCCGGGGTGCGCGGCCACCGAGACCACCGCCGAGCCCTCACCGGCCAGCCTGTGCTGCAGCTCGTAGGCGAACATCAGGTTGGCCAGCTTGGACTGGCCGTAGGCGAGCCAGCGGTCGTAGCGGCGGCGCTCCCAGTTGGGGTCGTCCAGGTCGATCCGGCCGATGCGGTGCGCGCCGCTGGAGACGGTGACCACGCGATCGGTGATCCGGTCGAGCAGCAGGTTGGTGAGCGCGAAGTGGCCGAGATGGTTGGTGCCGAACTGCATTTCGAAGCCGTCGGCGGTGCGGCGCAGCGGCAGCGCCATCACGCCCGCGTTGTTGATCAGCACGTCGACGCGCTCGATCGAGTCGGTGAAGGCGCGGACCGAGTTCAGGTTCGCCAGGTCGAGCTCACGGACCTCGGTCGCACCCGGCATGCTCGTCGCGACCCGCTCCGCCTTGCCCGTATCTCGACAGGCCAGGATCACCCGGGCGCCCGCGGCGGACAGCGCACGCGCGGTGGCGGCGCCTAACCCACTGTTGGCTCCGGTGACGATGATGGTGCGGCCGGTCTGGTCGGGCAGGTTCGCGGTAGTCCACTTACTCACTGGCGAAAGTCTACTGCGACCTGCGAAAATCGCGAATCGGCAAGAGCCGGTGCGTGGTCCGCACCGGCTCGGCGGCCGTCAGGACTGCGCGAGGATCTCCTCGTCGGTCATCGCGGCGACCTCGAGGTACATCGCGGCGACCGCCTCGAGCCTGCCCGTGGCGCCCGACTCGGCCTCCCGCTCCAGCATGCGCGCGGCCAGGCCGGCGATGCTGCGGGCGGTGAACAGGTCGGCGACCACGGTGTCGGGCGCGTCGAGCCATTCGCGGATGCGGGCCACCGCCGTGGTGGCCAGCACCGAGTCGCCGCCGAGGGCGAAGAAGTCGTCGGTGACGCCGATCCGCTCGGTGGCGAGGACCTCGCCGACCACCGCGGCGAGCGCGCGCTCGAGGTCGGTCCGCGGCGCGACGAATTCCGTTGCCGTCTCGCTCTTGTCGAGCACCGCGCGGACGGCCTTGCGGTCCGGCTTGGCGTTCGAGGTCAGCGGGAGCTCGGCGAGCAGTTCGAGCCGGGTCGGGACCATGTAGGCGGGCACCAGCTCGGCGGTGGCGGCGAGCACGGCCTCGATGTCGAGGGTGGCGTCCGGGGTGGCGACGATCGCGGCGACCAGCTTCGGCGCGGCCGAGCCGACCACGGCGGCCACCGCGTGCCGGATGCCTGGCACCGCGCGCAGGGCACTCTCCACCTCGCCGAGTTCGACCCGGTAGCCCCGGATCTTGACCTGATGATCGGCGCGGCCGAGGAATTCCAGGCCGCCGTCGGGCAGGTAGCGGGCCAGGTCGCCGGTGCGGTACCAGCGCAGGCCCTCGTGGGTGACGAACCGGTCGGCGGTGCGCTCCGGATCGGCGCGGTATCCGGCGGCAACGCCGTCACCGCCGATCCACAGCTCGCCGGTGACCCAGTCGGGGCAGTCGGTGCCCGCGGGCCCGACGACGCGGCACTGCACATTGCGCAGCGGGGTGCCGTAGGGCACCGCGCTCCACTCGGCGGGGACCTCGGCGCCGACGACCTCGCAGATGGTGGAGTGAATGGCGGTCTCGGTCGCGCCGCCGAGACCGGCGAACCGGCACTCCGGGGCGAGGGCGGCCAGGCGGGCGGGCAGGGCGACGTCGACCCAGTCGCCGCCGAGGATCACCGTGCGCAGCGACGGCAGCTGCTCGCCCGCGGCGGCGGTCAGCAGCATGTCGAGCAGGCTGGGGACGCAGTTCAGCATCGAAACCCGGTGGCGGCGGATGAGTTCCACCCAGCGGGCCGGGTCGCCGCGCTGGGCGTCGTCCACGGCGACCACCGCGCCACCCGCGGCGAGCAGGCCGAAGATGTCGTAGACGGAGAGGTCGAACTCCAGGGCCGAGAGGGCAAGTGCCCGGTCGCCTGCGCCGAGACCGAAGCGCTCGTTCAGGTCGTCGATGGTGTTCATCGCGGCGCGGTGCGGCACCTCGACGCCCTTAGGCTTGCCGGTGGAGCCTGAGGTGAACAGCACGTAGGCGATGTTCTCCGGATCACCGAAGACGGGGCGCGCCAACGGTTCCGCGTGGGTGCGCGCCTCGGCCAGGTCGATCGCCCTTGCCTCGGGAATCTGCGCGCCACCGACGGTGAGCACCGCGACCGCGTCCGCGGTGCGCAGGATCTCCGCGCGCCGGGCGGCGGGCTGATCGAAGCCGATCGGCACGTAGACCGCACCCGCCGCGAGCACGCCGAGGACCGCGACAACCTGGTCAGGACCCTTGGGCAGCTGCACGGCCACCGAATCACCCGGCGCCACACCGACTTCCCGCAGCGCACCGGCGACGGCCAGCGCATCGGCGGCGAGCTCACCGTAGGTCAGCTGCCCGGCGGGTTCCCAGAGCACCGCGGGCGCCGCGGGATTCGTGGCCGCGTTCGCGAAGAATCCGGTGTGCAGCAGACCGCCGCTGACCGGGCCGGAAGTCGCGTTGACCCGAGCCCGGGTCGCCGCCTGCTCCACCGGGATGCGCACACCGGCCTCGGCCTGCCACCCCGCACCGCCGACCACGGCGGCGGGACCGGACTCGGCGCCACCCAGCGGATCGGCGAGCGCGGAGCTCTGGCCGCCCAGTCGCTCGATCGCCTCGATGTACCGGGCGAACATCACCTCGACCATGCCCGCGGGGAAGGCGGATTCGCGGATGTCCCAGTTGAGCAGGAGGCCGCCGCGGACCTCGGTGATCTGGGCGTCGAGGAGGACCTGCGGGCCCTGGGAGATGATCCAGACCGGGTCGCCGAAGGTGTCGGTGACGGTGTCGGCGAACAGTTCGCCCAGGTTGAGGGCGCTGGTGTAGACGATGGGGGCGAGTACCGGTTCGCCGCGGTGACGGCCGAGGTCACGCAGGACCTCGAGGCCGGAGTAGGCCGAGTGCGCGCCCGCTTCGTGCAGGCGTTGCTGGAGGGCGCGGGCGCGGTCGGCGACGGTGGCGGGTTCGGTGACGTCGACCTCGAGCAGCACAGAGGAGGTGAAGTCGCCGACGACGCCGTCGACCTGCGGGTGCACCGGCTCGCGGTGGAACAGCGGCAGGTTCAGCAGGAAACGGCGCTGCGCCGACCAGCCGCCGATGGTCTCGGCGAATACCGAGGCCAGCGCCATCGCCGGGGTGATGCCGCGGGCGTGCGCGGCGTCGAACACCCGCGCCTTGGCCTGCGGGGAGAGCCAGCGGTGCAGGCGGATCGTGCGGCTGGGGTCCGAGATCTGCTGGGCCTGCGGCAGTTCCGGCGAACCGGGCAGCTCGGGCAGGCGTTCCTGCCACCAGGCGCGGTCGCGGGCGTGCTCGTCGCCGGTGCCCGCGGGGTGCTCGGCCAGGTACTGGCGGAAGGTGTAGTCCTGCGGCGGCAGCTGTTCGCCGTGGTAGAGCCGGGCCAGGTCGGTGATGAGGATGCGGTAGCTCATGGCGTCGGCGGCGAGCATGTCGACATCGAGGTGCAGGCGGGTGCGGCCGTCGGCCAGCTGGGTCAGCGCGATATCGATCACCTGACCGTCCTGCACCGCCATCCGCTGATGGGTGCGCGCGGTCCGCAGCTCCTCGAGCCGCTGCTCGGCGTCCGCCGCGGACGCCTCGCGCAGATCGGTCACGCTGTACACCGCGCGGCCAGGCCGGTCGAGGGTCTGCTGGGTGCCGTCGGGCAGGAACCGGGTGCGCAGCATGGAATGCCGGACGAGCAGCTGCTCCACCGCGCGCTCGAGCCGCTCGGGATCGACACCGGCACCGTCGAATTCGACATAGAGGTGCGCCGCGACACCGCCGAGCTCCTGGGCGTCGGACCGGCCGATCCAGTACGCGTGCTGCATGGGGGCCAGGGCGAACGGGGTCCCGTCATCGGGCACGATCACCGAGTCGCTTGCCGCCGAGTCGAAGTCGGCGTCCACCGGCTGCCTGCCGGCGGTCAGGGCACCCGGCGCGGAGACCTCGTCATCGGCAGCGGACGGCACCACTGCGTCGACGTCGCGGGCCGTGACATCGACGGCCGAGTCGGTCGCCGATGCCACGGCGCCCGCAGCCGTCGCGCTCGACGCTTCGGTGCCGCTCGCCGCGAGGTCGTCGGGGTCGGCGCCGTTGAGCAGGGCGAACCAGGCGTCGACGGTGGGATGGGCGGCGAGCAGGGCGAAGTTCACCGCGATGCCGCGCTTGCGCCAGCCGCCTGCCAGCTTCATGGTGCGAATCGAGTCGAGGCCGAGCTGGATGAGGTCGGTGGCGTCGGCGATGTCCGAGGGGGCGAGGTCGAGGTGGCGGGCGATCGCGGCGCGGATCTCGGCGCGGTCGATCACGACGCCTTCGGGTGCTGTATCCATCTGCCGGTTCACTCCTTGCTCGCCGTCCGGGGCCGGACGGATTTCGGTACTGCCCGGCGGCAGCCTACTTCATTGAGATAGGGTTGCCTAACCTATGCAAGGTTAGCCTGCGACGCGGGCACCGAGCTACCGGTCTCCCCACCCGCGGCTATGCCGGATCGACCAGCGGGAGGGCCGAGGCCGGGTGCGAGAAACACGCGGCGCGAGCCGCCAGAGCAGCGAGGCAGAACGTGACGTCGACATCGGCCGAAGCAGACCACCGCGAGGGCTACGTCCCCTTTCCCGAGGCCGCGGCACAGCGGTACCGGGCCGACGGCTACTGGGCCGGACGCACACTCGGCGACCTGCTCCGCGACTCCGCGCGCGCCCAGCCGCAGCGTCCGGCCGTCTTCACCGACGGTGGCACCCAGACCTACGCCGAACTCGACGCGGCCGCCGACCGGATGGCGCACGGCCTGCTCGCCCTCGGCATCAACCCCGGCGACCGGGTGGTCGTCCAGCTGCCGAACATCCCCGAGTTCGCCACCGCCCTGTTCGGCCTGCTGCGGGCGGGCATCATCCCGGTGCTCACCCTGCCCGCGCACCGCCGCGCCGAGATCGAGCACCTCGCCGCGCTCTCCGGCGCCGTGGCCTACCTGATCCCCGACACCCTCGGTGATTTCGACTACCGCGAGCTCGCCACCACGGTGCGGCAGGCGGTTCCGTCCCTGCGCCACGTCCTCGTCGCGGGCGAGCCGGGTGAGTTCACCGCACTGGATTCGATTGCCCGCGACGGCGATTCGCTGCCCGAGATCGATCCGTCCGAGATCGCGCTGATGCTGGTCTCCGGCGGCACCACCGGCCTGCCGAAGCTGATCGCCCGCACCCACGACGACTACGCCTACAACGCCACCGCCAGCGCCCAGGTCTGCGAGCTCACCCCCGACGACGTCTACCTCGCGACACTGCCCGCCGCCCACAACTTCCCGCTGGCCTGCCCCGGCATTCTCGGCACCGTCGCCACCGGCGGCGCGATCGCCTTCACCCTGGACCCGAGCCCCGAGGCCGCGTTCGCCGCGATCGAGAAGCACGGGGTGACCGTCACCGCCGTCGTCCCGCCGCTGGCCCAATTGTGGAGCGCCGCGGTGGAATGGGAGGACGCCGACCTGAGCTCGCTGCGCCTGCTCCAGGTCGGCGGCGCCCGCCTGGCCGAGGTCAACGCCCGCGACGTGGAACCCGCACTGCGCTGCCGCCTCCAGCAGGTGTTCGGCATGGCCGAGGGCCTGCTCAACTACACCCGCCTCGACGATGACGACGAGCTGATCTGCACCACGCAGGGCCGCCCGCTCTCCCCCGCCGACGAGCTCCGTGTCGTCGACGCCGAGGGCGACGATGTCGCGCCCGGCGAGGAGGGCGAACTGCTCACCCGCGGCCCCTACACGCTGCGCGGGTATTACCGTGCGCCCGAACACAATGCGCGCGCCTTCACCCCCGACGGCTACTACCGCAGCGGCGACCTGGTGCGGCAGCTGCCCACCGGGCACCTGGTGGTCAGCGGCCGGATCAAGGACGTGATCAACCGCGGCGGCGAGAACATCTCCTGCGACGAACTCGAGGAGCACCTGCTCGCGCACCCCGCCGTGCGGCACGCCGCCGCGGTCGGCCTGCCGGACGCCTCGCTCGGCGAAAAGGCCTGTGTCGTCCTGGTTGTCACCGGTGAGCTGCCGAGCCTCGGCGAGATCAAGACCTTCCTCACCGAGCGCGGCCTCGCCACCTACAAGCTGCCCGACGTTGTCCGGCAAGCGGATTCGCTGCCGATCACCGCCGTCGGCAAGATCGACAAGAAGGCCCTGCGCGCCCTGCACGGCTGACACGAAACGGCGGCCCACCGAAAGGTGAGCCGCCGTTTTGTTGTCCCGAGAGAATCAGGCCTTGACTACATAAGGCGCGACGCTGCCGAGCTTCTCGCAGGTCTCCTCGAACTCACGCTCGGGACGCGACTGCCCGACGACGCCGGCACCGGCGCGCAGCCACGCGCCCTCACCGGTCTGGTAGATCGCCCGCAGCACCAACGTCGCCTCCATCGCACCGGTCGGCGAAACACACACCACCGCACCGGAGTACAGGCCGCGCGGATCGTGATCGTTACGGAAGACGGAGTCGACGCCCTCGCGCTTGGGGATGCCGGAGGCGGTCACCGAGGGGAACAGCACCTCGAGCGCGTCCCAGCTGGTCCGGTCGGCGGCGAGAGTGCCGCGCACGGTGGACGCCAGGTGTTGCACGCTGCCACGCTCGCGCACCGCCATGAAGTCGGAGACGGCAGGCGTGCCCGGCGCGGCGACCTCGGTGATCTCGGCGAACGAGGTCTGCACCGAAATAGCGTGCTCCACGATCTCTTTCGGATCGGCGAGCAGCTCGGCGCGGGCGGCGTCATCGGCCTCGACACCGAGCCCGAAGGCGCGGGTCCCGGCGAGCGGCTCGGTGGTGACGATCCGGTCGTCGTCGACCGAGGCCACCAGCTCCGGACTGAACCCGGCCGCTTCCAGCCCGCCGAGGCGCAGCAGGAAGGAGCGAGCCGGGGTGTTGTTGGCCCGGCCGAGACGGTAGGTGGCCGGCACGTCGACGGCGAAGGGCAGATCGACCTTCCTGGACAGGATCACCTTCTGGTAGTCGCCGGAACGGATCTCCGCCACCGCCGTGGCGACGCGACCCTGGTAGTCGGTCGGGTCGGGCCGCACGTCGACCGGGAACGCGACCGGCAGGTCGGTGCCCTGCGACGCGGCGATCAGATCGTGGATATCGCAGGCCTCGGCGGGGGTGGCGCCGCTGATCCGCACGCCGGTGGCATCGATGCGGACCTCGATCCGCGGAATCATCAGGTGCACCAGCGGGGTCAGCGGGTTCAGGTAGCGGGTCGCGGCCAGCGAGAAGGCGCAGAACTCGAAACCGATCCAGCCGTAGGCATTGCGGCCGTCCAGCGGCAGCGCGGCCAGCGCGGCGTCGACGACCTGGGCGGGCCTGCCGGTCCACGCGCGCGCGGTGGTCTTGCCGCCCCACACGGTGCGCAGTTCACCGGCGTCGAGTTCGACGCTGCCGAGCGGGTCGGCGGCGAACACCCACCCGCCGGGCTGCTCGTACATCACGTACTCGCCGAACCGATCGGCCGCCGCCAGCCGGGACATCGCTGCCGCCGGATCGGTCACATACTCCACCCGTACGGGCTGTTCCGTCGACGACAACGATCCTCCAAGGTAATGCTGACCTAACTTCTTCGTGGTTAGGTTAGCATTACCTCGTGGATTAGCCAGCCAGGTCCGTGGGTATCCTTCGCCACCCGGGCCTGCGGCACGGCCGTGCGCAACGCGCGGTAATCCAAGTTCGGTGCGCCGAGGCGGATCTGCCGCTTGAATGGAGAGATGATCGACATCGGTGGGCGGCGCGGCCCGCGAACGGGACCCATGGCCGACTCGGTGGTCGCCCTGGTCGACGCGGCCTCCGGCGTCGAACGCGAACTGATCGGCAACTGGATCGCCGAGGGCGGACTCAGCCGCGACATCGGCTCCGATGCCCCGGTGACCCAGCTCGACCTCGACGCGAAGGCGATCACCAAACGCCTGGTCGGCAGGCACGACGACCCGCTCGTCGTCCCGGTTCGGGTGCTGTGGCTGCCGCCGGAACGCGATGGCGTCCGCCGGGTCACCTTCGCCGACCTGGTCATGCTGACCAACCCGCGCAAACCGAACCGGCTCGTCCAGCGCAGACTGCTGCGCACCGAACCCGACCGGCACCGGGTACTCGTCGGCGCGCCCGCACGGCTCAGCGAACTGCGCACCAACAATCCCGAGGCCGCCGCCTTGCTGCGGGCGGGCACGGCCGAGCCGTTCGCGCGCTCGGTGGTGCGCGCGGCCGTCGTCGCGCTGGAGCGGGCCGAGCGCACCGTCATCGGTGACCGCTACAAGGTGCCGCAGCTGGTGGCCGAGGAGATCCTCGATTCCCCCGAGTTCCAGCGCAAACTCGACTACATCGCCGACGAGACCGGCACCGAACCCGACCAGGTGTATCGCAACGCGGAGAAGGCGCTGCGCGAACTGGTCGCCGCGCAGAGCAGGCTGGTCTCGGACCTGTTCACCCAGGCCATGCGACCGGTGCACGCCTCGACCTGGAAGGTCGACACCGACCTGCCCGGCCTGGACGCGCTGCGCAAGCTCAACCGCAAGCACCCGCTGGTATTCCTGCCCTCGCACCGTTCCTATGTGGACGCGTTCGTGCTCGGTGACGTGCTGGCGCGCAACGACTTTCCGCCCAACCATGTGATCGGCGGAGCGAACCTCAACTTCTGGCCGATGGGCCCCATCGCCCGGCGCACCGGAACGGTGTTCATCCGGCGCAGTTTCGGTGACGACGAGGTCTACAAGGCGGTCGTCGAGGAGTACTTCGCCTACCTGCTGGCCAAGCGCTTCAATCTGGAGTGGTACTTCGAAGGCGGTCGCACCCGCACCGGCAAACTGCGGCCGCCCCGCTACGGCCTGCTCAATTTCCTCGCCGCGGCGGTACGTTCACGCCGCGTCGAGGACGTGATGCTGGTGCCGGTCTCGATCACCTACGAGCGGCTCAACGAGCTGGGCGCGATCGCGAGTGAGCAGTCCGGCGGCACGAAGAAGCCGGAGGGCATCGGCTGGCTCGCCAGATATGTCCGCAGCCAGCAGCATTCGGCCGGGCGCGTGTATGTGCGGTTCGGCGAGCCGCTGTCGGCGCGGGAACGGCTCGGCGCCAACGGCGATCCGCTCGATCAGCGTCCGATGACGATCCCGCTGCGCGACACCACGACCGGCGAGACCAGCGTGCCCGACGAGTCGGCGCTGCGCGAGAGCGAACGGAAAGCCGTGCAGCGGCTGGCCTTCGACATCGCCGTCGGCATCAACCAGGTCACCCCGATCACGGTGAACGCGCTGGTCACGCTGGCGCTGCTCGGCGTACACGAGCGCGCGCTGACGCTGGGGCAGGTGCGCACGGTGGTCGACCCCGTTCTGGGCTACATCGCCCAGCGCGGGCTGCCCAGTGGCGAGCTGTCGGCGCTGCGTGACGATCAGGGCCTGCGGGTCGTCCTCGAACAGCTCGCGCTCGCCGGTGTCGTCACCGTGTATCGCGGTGGGCTGGAGCCGGTGTACGCGATCGAGCCCGGCGCGCACCTGGAAGCGGCGTTCTACCGCAACAGCGCGGTGCACTGGTTCGTCAACCGGGCCATTCTCGAACTGGCCGCGCTGACCGCCGTGGAGGAACCGGGCGATGACCCACTGCGCTCGGCGTGGAAGGCCGCCTTCGCGTTGCGCGATCTGCTCAAATTCGAATTCTTCTTCCCCGAGCGCAAGGAGTTCGCCGAGCAGATCATCGACGAGGTGCGGATCATCGTGCCCGAATGGGACGAGAACACCCCCGACGATCGGCTCGATCGCCAATTCCTCGGCGCGCTCACCGATTCCGGCTTCGTAATGGCGCACCGCGTGCTGCGCTCCTTCTTCGACGCGCAGCTGGTGGTGGCCGAGCGCTTGGCCGCGCGGTCGGCCGACACGACGATCGACCGCAAGGAGTTCATCGACGAGTGCGTGGCGGTCGGGAAACAGATGCTGTTGCAACAGCGATTGCACAGTCCGGAGTCGGTCTCGACCGAATTGTTCACCAGTGCGTGGAAACTGGCCGACAATCACGGCCTCGTCGCACCGGCAGCTCCGGGCGCGGAAGCCGAATTGCTGGAACGGCGGCAGGAATTCGCCGAACGGCTCCGTGACCTCGGTGAGCGCATCGCACGGGCCGCGAGCCTCGACCCGTCGAACCGGACCGCGATCTGATGAGCACACTCGCCGAAGCACTGGCCGCTATCCGGTCGGGACCGCAGGGATCGCAGGTCGCCGCCGTCTTCGATTTCGGTGGCACCGTTGTCGACGGGCTACCGCGACGGAGTCTGGCGCGCAGACTGTTCCGTCGTGGTGATGCGCGCAGAGCCGCACTGCTCGGTGGCATTGTGCGCGGTGGCAACGACGGTGACTACGCGCGCGTACTGCAAGCCGTCGAGCGGACCTGGGCGGGTCGAACCGAGTCCGATCTGGAAGAGCTGGGCCGCAGCGCTTTCCGCCGCGAGATCTACGGCAGGCTGTTCCCCGAGGCCTGGCAGCTCGTGCGTGCCCATCAGCTGGCCGGGCACACGGTGGTGCTGGTCAGCGAACTCACCCGGTTCCAGGTGCTGCCCGCCGCCGAGCGACTCGGCATCGAGCACGTGCTGTGCACGGAACTGGCCGTGGACGACGGCATCCTGACCGGGCACACCGAGGGCGCACCGCTGTGGCGTGCCGAAAAGGCGGACGCCGTCGGTGAATTCGCCGCGGCGGCCGAGGTGGAGATCGGCTATGTCTATGCCGACAGCGCCACCGATCTGCAACTGCTCGACCTGGCCGAGATCCCCACGGTGGTCGACCCCGATCCGAAGCTGGCCGAGATCGCCGCCGAGCGAGGCTGGCCCGCACTGACGTTCCGTCCCCGCCTCGCGCCACGCCCCGTCGACTATCTGCGCACGATCGCCGGCTTCGCCGCGCTGCTCGGCGGCGCGCTGGTCGGTGTGCTGCGCAAGTCCTACACCGGCCGGCGCCAGGCCATGGCCGACGCCCTCATGCACGACGCCACCACCGCGACACTCGCGGCGATCGACGTGCGGTTGCGCGTCGTCGGCGCCGAGCACGCCCGCGCCCCGCGACCCGCGGTGTTCCTGTTCAATCACCAGAGCCAGTTCGACGTGATCATCGTGCCCAAGGTGCTCGGCGGGGCGGTCACCGGCATCGGCAAGAAGGAGCTGGCCAATCATCCGCTGTTCGGCCCGCTCATGCGGTTCGTCGGCGTCACCTTCATCGACCGCACCGACACCGAACGCGCCAAAGCCGCGCTCGCGCCGGTGGTTTCCACCCTGCGCGACGGACTCTCGATCGGTGTCGCGCCGGAAGGCACCCGGTCGTACACGCCGCGGGTCGGCCCGTTCAAGAAGGGCGCGTTCCATATCGCCATCCAGGCGGGCGTGCCGGTGATCCCGGTGGTGATCCGCAACGCGGGCGAGATCGCCTGGCGGGATTCGCCGATCGCGCGGGCGGGGATCGTCGATGTCGCGGTGCTGCCACCGATCGATGTCTCCGGCTGGGACCCCGCCGCGATGGACGACGAGGTCGAGCAGGTGCGGCGGCTGTTCGAGAACACCCTGCTCGACTGGCCACAGGCCTGAGCAGGCCGGGCGCGGTGGTGCGCCCGGCCGGATTCTCAAGCCTCGAACAACCGCTGCCCGAGATAGTGCCCCGGTCCCGGCACGCCGGGCGGGATCGCGAACACGGCCGAACCGACGGGTGTCGTCCATTCGTTCAGCGCGTCGAATTCCGCCAGCCGCTGCTGCACCGGCAGGAACTGGGTGTCGATATCGCGCTGGTAGGCGACAAACAACAGGCCCGAGTTCGACAGCAGACCCGGGGCAGGGGCTTCGTCGTAGTTGAAGCCGCGGCGGAGGAAACGTTCGCCGTCGTTGGTGTGCCTGGCCCGCGCGACGTGCGACGAGGGCGGGATGACCGGGATGCCGTTGCGGTCGACCGCTGTCAGGTCGGGCTCGTCGTGTTCGGCCGTGCCGGTCAGCGGCGCGCCGTTGGACACCCGGCGGCCGACGGTGAGTTCGCGGCCGTCGGCGTCGAGTTCGTCCCAGGTGTCGAGGTCCATGGCGATGCGCCGCAGCACCAGGGAGGTGCCGCCCGCCAGCCACGGCGTCGACGCGCCGTCGTCCCACACCAGGCGATCGAAGTCGACTGTGCGCGGGGCGATGTTGACGGTGCCGTCGACCTGGCCCATGAGGTTGCGCATGGTCTGGCCGCGCGGAGCGTCCCGGAAGCCGCGCTGCACCCAGCGCACCGCGACCAGCGATTTCACGTGCTTGGACAGCACCCGCACCGCGTGCGCGACCGTCGTCACCTCCTCGGCGCAGACCTGCAGGACCAGGTCGGCGCCGGTGTAGGCGGGATCGAGGCGGTCGATGGGGAACGGCGGAAGCTGCCGCAGCCAGCTCGGGCGCCGCTCGGCCATGCCCGCGCGGGTGAACAGTTCGGGTCCGAAACCGACCGTGATCGTCAGGCGGGCGGGTCGGGTCGCGAGTTCCGGTTCGGTGTCGGCGAGCGCGGGCAGGCCCTGGGTGAGCCTGGACGCGTCGTCGGTCCAGATCCGGAGCAGGCCGATGATGTCCTCGCGGCCGACACCGGGCGCCAGGTCGAAACCGGCGAAGGCCACGTGACCGGGTGGCGTCGTCTCGACGCCTGCCTGGTGCGGGCCGTAGAACGGGACGACGTCGAGCGCATCGTCCCCGGCTGGTTCCTCACGTGCGAAACCAGCCGCACCCCAGCTGATTCCGGCCGCGCCGACGACACCCGCCGCCGCGGCTCCCCCGCCGAGCAACCGACGGCGGGAGAGCCTGGGATGCGGATCAGCCATGCGTGGGATGCTCGGTGCCCGGCGTGTAGTTCTCCTTGCCGCCGGCGAAGTCGCGGACCTGCGCGGTGACGACGGTGCTCGAACCGTCGGCGAAGGTGAGCGTGAGTGTTGTTTCCGCGCCGGTGCGCAGCGGCTGCTTCAGATCCATGAACATCAGGTGCTCGGCGCCGGGTTTCAGCGTGACTTCACCGTGCGCCGGGATGGTGATGCCACCTTCCTTGGGGCGCATGGTCTTGGCGCCGGTGCTGTCGGGCACCACCTCGTGGATCTCGACGCGATCCGAGGCCGGGCTGGTCGCGGCGACCAGGGTCATCGGTGTGTCGCCGGTGTTCCTCAGGTTGCCGAAAGCGGCGGACATGCCGGAATCGGCGGCCTTGATCCACTGGTCGCTCATGGTGATCCGGTCACCCGTCGGCGCATCGGGTGCGGGGTCGGAGGCCGAGCAGGCGGTGGCGAAGAAGGTCAGCGCGGACAGGGCCGCCGCGGCGCCGAGACGGCGTGCGAGCCGGGGCGGACGCAGGGCGGTACGCGGGAATGCGGACACGGGAGAACTCCGATCATCGGGGTTGGGTGAGAACCCGAACCGACGCGCGGAGTCGACGAATCGACCGCGCGGACAGCGGGATTCGTGGAACGGCGGACTACGCCGGAACGGGATGAAGTCTGGTCGCGGCCGCGGGTGGCGGTCCGCGCAGGCCGATGCCGGGTCGCAGGAGGAGCTGCCGCAGGACCGCGCGTTCCTCGACCGGTGGCAGCCGCAACGCGGGCGCGGCGGGCTCGGTGATCCCGGCCAGCACGAGGACGAGGCGTCGCACGCTGGTGATCGCCCGCCGGGCACCGATTTCGGCGGCGCGGATCGCCAGGGCGCCCGCCGGGATCGCCACCAGGTGCGCGAGCAGCATGGCGGCGGAGAAGCTGTGGTGATGGGTGTGGCCCAGCGTCAGCGCGGTGTGACCGATGCCCTGGCCGACGGCCAGCACCGCCATGGTCGAGGCCGGACCCTCGCCGCGGGGCAGCGCGGTGACCACGACGCCGATCAGGGCGCAGGCGGCGAACAGCAGCGTCAGCGACGATCCGGTGGGAACCGCGGTCGCGCCACCGAGTCCGTGCGCGAGCACGGCGACCGCACCGGAGGCGGCACCGACCGCCGCGCCACGCAAGCGCGCGGTGTGATCCGTCGGTGAACGCACCCCGCCATGCTACGACCCGCTGTCGTAGGTGGGCGGTACAGGGCGCGTGACCAGCGTCTCACCCGGTTCGCGGAAATTGATCACGTCCACCGCTTGACCTAAATAATGGTTCAGGTTCGATGATTGTCTCACCACCGAATGAGGGAGAACATCATGACCACCACCACCGCCACCCCGACCGCCACCCGCACGCTGCCCGCACTGAACCGGCCGGTCGCCGTCCTGGGTGGCGTGGCCGCCGCCGTCGTGGCGAACTTGATCGTCTGGGGCATCGGCGCGGCCGCGGGCGGATCCTTCATCACTACCGAGGGCGGCAAGGTGATGGACGTCGCTCCCGGCGGCGTGATCTTCATGTCGACCGTGCCGCTGCTGATCGGCCTGACCGTCGCCGTGCTGGTGTCCTACCTGTGGACCGGGGTGCTGCGCGTCGGCGCGGTCGTCGGCTCGGCACTGTCGATCGCGACGATCGCCATGACCGTCGACGCCGATTTCGACACCGCCTCCACCATCGCGCTGTCGGTGATGCACGTGGTGCTGGTGCCGGTGATCGTGGTCGCGCTGGAAGGCGTGCGCAAGAGCATCACCGCCCGTTGACCCCCGCAACGACGAAGGACCCCGCCGGAGATCTCCGGTGGGGTCCTTCGTGTGTCAGTACTTACACCGAGCGGCCGAACAGCAGCTTCCACGGCATCAGCGCCGACTCCAGCTGCACCTTCAGGCTCATCTTCGACGCGCCGAGGGTGCGCTCCTCGAACCGGATCGGCACCTCGGCGATCGTGTAACCCTTCTTGATCGCGCGGTAGTTCATCTCGACCTGGAACGAATAGCCGTTGCTGCGGATCGACGCCACGTCGATCGCGCGCAGGGTGTCGGCCTTCCACGCCTTGAAGCCGGCGGTCGCGTCCTTCACGCCGAGGCGCAGGATCAGGTTCACGTAGAAGTTGGCCCAAGCCGACAGGGCCTTGCGGTACCACTTCCACTCCGCCGCGGTCGAGCCGCCGGGCACGTATCGGGAACCGAGCACGACGCCCGTATCGGCGGAGCTCAGCTTCTCCAGCATCGCCGGGATCACCTCGGCGGGGTGCGACAGGTCGGCATCCATCTGGATCACCACGTCGGCGCCCTCGGCCAGAGCCTGGGTGATGCCCGCGATGTAGGCGCGGCCGAGGCCGTCCTTCTCGGTGCGATGCAGCACGCTCACCACGTTCGGCAGCTCGGCGGCCAGCTTGTCGGCCACCTCGCCCGTGCCGTCGGGTGAGTTGTCGTCCACCACCAGCACGTGCAGGTCGGGGACCGGCAGCGCCGTCAGCCGCTCCACCGCCACCGGCAGATTTTCCCGCTCGTTGTAGGTCGGCACAACAACGGTAACCCTCAAGGGTCGCCCTCCCTGCTCACCTGGTAACGCCTCGCGACCCAGCCAGCGGGCGCGAGGGCATGTCATCGATTCGTGATGACGGTACTCGATCGACCTGACGCCGACCTGAGCGGCCGTGCGGGCCCGTCACCACAGCTGGCGTGCGTGTACCAGCGCGTCGACCACCAGGACCACGCCGAACACCACGAAAAGCACCCGCACCACCGGCGGTCCGAAGCGGGTGATCCACCGCACCAGCAGGCGGTACACCCGGCGGGCGCGCGGCGTCTTGCGCATGGCCAGCGCGAGCACCACCAGTGGCAGCAGCAGGGCTATCGCGCAATATCCGGCCACGATCAGCGGCCACGCCACCGGCAGCGGACGCTGCGCCGACAGCATCGCCAGCGCCGCCAGATACGGCACCGAGGTCGGCACCTTGGCCAGCCCGAGCGTGAACCCGACAACCCCCATCAGCCACGGATACTTCCGCACGGGCCGCACCCAGCGCCCGCCACCACGCATCGTCGTATCCATCGGCAACGCCGCCACCACGATCAGCACCACACCGATCAGCAGCTCACCCCAGTACCGCAGCAGCGGCGTCAACTCGAAGTCGAACAGCCGAACCAGGAAATCGATCCCCAGCACCGTCGCGATCCCGAACGCCACCGACACCGCGAACACGCCACCGAGAAAACTGAACCCACCGACCACCGGCGACCGCCGCGCCAGCCGGCTGTCCGCCACCACCGCCGTGGTGATCGCGACCAACAGCACATCGAGCGCGTCGACCACCGCGAACCCGAGCAACGTGATCAGCAGGACACCCATGACCGTTGCGACCCTACTCGCCGGTCACCTGGGTTCCGGACCACGGTGCGACCCAGTCCCACCCACAACGGCGCCGATCTCGTTAGGCTTTTCGTGCCGGGAGTGCCCGACGAGCACCCGCGATCGTGAAGGGGAAGACATCGTGGCGGAAATGTCATTCGACCCGTCAGCGCTCGACGCGTACCAGCGCGCCGCAGCTCGGGTCGCGGATCTACTTGGTGAAGCGGCTACCAATACCACTACTGCGGCGGGGGTGGATCTGTCCGGGCTCGGGGTGCTCGGGCGGGAGTTCGCCGCCGCGTGGACGGAGGCCGCGGGCGCGCACGCGTCGACGTTGAGTACCGCGGGGAATCTGGTCACCGCGTATCAGGACATTTTGAATCGCTTCGGCGCCGACGTCACCGGGATCGATACCGGGCTGGCGGGCGACCTGCGCGCGACCGAGAGCGAGGTGGCGTGATGGCCACGAAATCCCTGGTCACCGAGACCACGCTGAGCACGATCACCCCGGCCGAGGCCGAAGCCAGGATCGCGCCGGTGGTCGCGCTGCTGGAGGTGCCGTTGCTGGAGCTGCGGAAATCGCTGGGCTCCAACACCTCCGCCGACCCCGATGCCGATGTGGTGGCCGCGCTGACCTCGGCGAGCGACGCCACCACCGCCACCGAGGACCCGCACCGGCTCGGCCTGTACGCACTGGAGTCGACCGAGACCGCGGCTCCCGCCACGCCCGCGTTGCGCCAGACCGCGACCGAGGTCTCGGCGGCCGCTGACCGTGGCCAGAAACTGAGCACCCTGCTCGGACAGGCGCATTCGACCCAGGCGACCGCGGCGGCCAAGGTCGACGCGATCATCGCCGACTTCCGCGCCAAGGCGAAAGCCGCCGCACCCGCGGTGAACGGCAACAACCTGGACGCGATCGTCGAACTCGCGGAGGAGGCGATCCAGGAGGCGGTCGGCGTCGTCGGGAGCGCGAGCACCGAGATGGACCAGTACACCCGCAACACCAAGGAGCTGACCTCCGATCTGGGCGGGACCAACGGCGTGACCGTGCCGCAGGGCGCGACCGAGGTGGCACCGGGCGTGTATGTACTCGGCACCGGCGGCACGTCGACGGACACGATCGACACCGACACCGACACCACGACGACCGATCCGGCGACGGCGGCGCAGATCGCGTTGCAGGAGGCGCTGATCGACGGTGGCGTCGCCCTCGGCACCGCGGCGATCGATGCGGGCGTCACCTTCGGCACGCACCTGATCGACAAGATCGCCGAGGTCGCGATGCACGGCATCGACAAGGGCGCCGAGCTGGCGACCACCGGGATCGATACCCTCGCCGCGAATGTCACCGGGACCGAGGGCACGGCGACCAGCCCGGCCACGACGACACCGTCGCCAACCACACCGTCCACCAACGGCGGCGGCAACTCGGGCGGGCTGTTCGCCGGGCTCGGCAACGGCGACACCGCCGCCAAGCCGGAACCCGCGAACAACAACGGCAACAAGCCCGCGTCACCGGCCCCGGCGAGCCAGGCGCCCGCCGTGGAACAGCCACAGCAGCAGGCTCCGGCGAGCACGCCGAGTACGCCCGCTCCAGCGCCCGCGCAGCAGCCGGTCCAGAGCGGGGTGATTCCGCCGTCCGCGCGTCCGCAACAGGATCAGGAGACCGAAAAACCGTCGGCCGCACCGAGGCACGGGCAGCCGGGAGTCGTCCCGGCGCCGGCGTAAGGCGTCCGGATGGACAATCCGTTCGGGGCCTATTTCTCGTCACCGGAGGATCCGGCACGCCGTCGCCCGCAGGGCAAACGGCGACGTCGGCGCAGGCGCGAAGCCGAGCCGCAGACCATCGGCACCAACCCGGAGACGTGGCCGCCGCCGGAGCCGGAACTCTACGACGACGCCGCCGGCCACCTCGCGAACGCCCAGACCGAGCCGATCTACCGCACGCCCGCCGACGAGGACGGGTTCACCGGCGACTGGAACGACTGGACCGACGAGGCCCCCGTCGACGAGACACCGCGCCGCGGTGACGATGTCGACTGGAACGACTGGGCCACCACCACCGCGACCGAGCAGAGCGGCGACCGCGTCGAGATGCCCGTCCTGCCGCGCCTCAAGGACTTCGGTGGCGGTGGGCCGATCGCGCGCAGGCCACGCAAGAAATACGACGACGAGCGCTACGACGATCCGCACGGTCGCACCAAAGCCGCTGCGGCGGTAAAGGGGATCGTCGGCGCGCTGGTCTTCGTCGTCGCGGTCGGCCTGGCGGCCAATATCTTCCTCGGCTCCGACGACAAGCCGGTGGCGGCGACGCAGGCGGCCGTACCCGGTTCGCCGACAACAGCAACCACCGTTCCCCCGCTGCCGGCGCACGCGGTGGCAGGCTGCGAATCCTTCCGCAGCCAATCCATCACCATCAGCGCCGAGCGCGGCGACACCGCCACTCCCCAAGGCGCGATCCTCGGCTTCGAATACAGCTACTACGTGGACCGCGATGCCGCCAAGGCCCGCACCTACGTCACCGACGACGCTCATGTCGGCGACGAATCCGCCCTCGCCGCAGGCATTTCCACCTTCCCGACCGGCGTCAAGTACTGCATCCACATCACCCGCGCCGACTCCACCGATCCGACGCTCTGGAACGTCACCGTCCAGCAGCAATGGCCCGGCGACGCGGCCATCGAGAAGATCCAGCAGACGATGCGCACCGCGGAGGTCGCCCCTGGCCGCTACCGCATCACCAGCATCGACCACCGTCGATAACATGCGCTGAGCACACCCCGAAACGCAGAATCCCCGCACCGGAACCGGTGCGGGGATTTCTTGCGACCCTGACGGGACTCGAACCCGCGACCTCCGCCGTGACAGGGCGGCGCGCTAACCAACTGCGCCACAGGGCCGTGATGTATCGCTACATCGCGGGAGCGACTGTACCCCGGTAGCGCTCTCGGGCGTTAACCGAGCAGGTGGGACGATGAATCCGCCATTGACATTGACGTCAACGTCAACAACACTTGTGACGGTGACCACAAGTGCGGCCCAGGAGCGGGCGCGGTCGGCGCGCAAGGACAGTGCCGGGCCGCGGCGGGGCGAACTGCTCGACGCGGCGGGGCGATGCTTCGCGGAGTTCGGGTACGACCAGACCTCGGTGGAGACGATCACCACGCGGGCGCGGGTCTCCCGGGCGACGTTCTACGCGTACTTCTCCTCGAAGGACGAGGTGTTCGGGGCGATCACCGAGCGGGTGTGCGCACAGTTCCTTGCCGCGCAGCTCGTGGTGGACATCGAGGTCACCGAGCCCGCCGAGGTAATCGGGGCTACCACAAAGGCTTTCGCGGAGGCGGTGTTCGCCAACGGGGCACTGGTCGCGCTGATCGAGCACCGCGCCGGGATCGATCCGGCGATCGGCGCGGAATGGTCGCAGGTGCGCACCCGGCTGCGCAAGCGGTTCACCACGTTTCTCGAACGGGTCGACGCGCGCGGCGGGATCGACCCGTGCGCGCCACTGTCGCGGGTCGTCGAGACCCTGTCCGACGCACTGCTGGCCGGCGCCTCCCGGCTCGCCGGTGCGGGCCCTGACCAGCGTGAACGGTTCATCACCGACCACATCGCCATCGCCGAGCGACTGATCGGCTTCACCCCGGCCGCGCACGACAAGGACACCCGGTGAAACTGCTGATCGCCAACCGCGGCGAGATCGCCCTGCGCATCATCCGCACCGCTACCGAACTCGGTGCGAGCACCGTCGCGGTCTACGCCGAGGACAACGCGGACAACCCGAATGTGCACGCGGCGGACGAGGCGATCGGGTTGGCGGGCGCAGGGCCGGCGCCCTATCTCGACCACGCCGCGATCCTGGCCGCCGCCAAGGAATCGGGCGCCGAATTCATCCATCCCGGCTACGGATTCCTCAGCGAGAACGCCGAATTCGCCAGGGCGTGCGCGGCCGCGGGGTGCACGTTCATCGGCCCGGACCCGGCTGTGCTCGATCTGTTCGGCGACAAGTCCTCGGCCCGCAGGACCGCCGTCGCCGCGGGCGTGCCCGTCCTGCCCGCGACCGAGGGCTCAAGCGAAGTCGCCGAGGTCAAGGCATTCTTCGGCGCGCAATCGGGCCCGATCATGATCAAGGCACTGGCCGGTGGTGGCGGGCGCGGCATGCGGGTGGTGCGGACGAGCGAGCAGATCGACGACGCCTACCGGCAGTGCGCCGCCGAGGCCCAGCTCGGTTTCGGCAATCCGGCGGTGTTCGCCGAGGCGTTGATGGAGAACGCCCGGCATATCGAGGTGCAGGTTGTCGCGGCACTCGGCGCAAACGGCACCACGGCTCTCGCGCTCGGCGATCGGGATTGCAGTGTGCAGCGCAGGCATCAGAAGCTGATCGAAATCGCTCCCGCCCAGGGTCTTTCGGACACACTTCGCCGTGAGCTGCACGAGGCGGCGGCCCGTCTGTGCGCGCGGGTCGGCTATCGCGGGCTCGCCACCGTCGAATTCCTGGTCTCCGGTGAGGAATTCGTCTTCCTGGAGGTCAACCCGCGGATCCAGGTTGAGCACACCATCACCGAGGAGGTGACCGGCGTCGACTTGGTCGCCGTGCAGCTGGCGATCGCCCAAGGTGAGACCTTCGACGGGCTCGGCCTGCCACCCGGAATCACCTCCGACGGACGGCAATCCACCGGCGAGCCCGCCAAAGCCGACGGTATAGCGATCCAGGCCAGGGTGAATATGGAGACGATGGCCGCCGACGGATCGACCATCCCGACCGCAGGCACCCTGACCGCCTTCGCGCCGCCCACCGGTCCCGGCGTGCGAGTCGACACCTTCGGCCGTCCCGGACTCACCCTGAGCCCGCGCTACGACTCGTTGCTGGCCAAGGTGATCATCCGCACCCGCGGGAACTCCTTCCCCTCCGCCGCCCGCAAGGCCGGGACCGCGCTGGCGGAATTCGCCGTCGACGGTCTCCGCACGAACATCGGGTTCCTGCGGGAAGTGCTCGCCGACAGCCATTTCCAGACGGGCATCGTCACCACCGCCTACCTCGGCGAAAACCTGCCAGCGCTGGTCGCGGCCGCCGAGGCGGGACAACCCGAGGTCGCGGTTGCCACCGTCGAGCTGTATCCGGGACAGGAAGCGGTCCGTGCGCAACTGGCAGGCACCGTGGTCGAGGTCGCCGACGAAGGCGTCGAGATCGGCGGGGGCGGGCAGCTGGTCGTGCTCGAGGCGATGAAGATGCAGCACGTGCTCACCGCGCCGGATGCCGCCAGGACCATCCGCGTCCTGGTACGCCCGGGGCAGGTCGTCGCGCCGGGCGATCCGCTCGTGATCATCACCCGCACCGGCGCCGACACCACCGGCGGAGTGCAGGCCGACCTGGATCCCGACCGCGACCGCGCCGATGTCGACGAGATCCGCGCGCGTCACCTCGTCACGCTGGATGAATCCCGCCCCGAAGTCGTCGCCAAGCGGCACGGGCTCGGCCGCCGCACCGCGCGGGAGAACATCGCTGACCTCGTCGACGCGGGCAGCTTCGTCGAGTACGGCGCACTGGCCGTCGCCGCGCAGCGCAGCAGGCGCACCGAAGCGGACCTGATCGCCAACACCCCCGCCGACGGCCTCGTCACCGGCCTGGCCACCATCGGCGCCGACCGCTTCGGCAAGGCGGCCGCCGAAGCCGTGGTGGTCTCCTACGACTACACCGTGCTCGCGGGCACCCAGGGCAAGAACAATCACGCCAAGACCGACCGCGCCTTCGAACTGGCCGCCCGCAAGCGGGTGCCGGTGGTGCTGTTCGCCGAGGGCGGCGGCGGCAGGCCCGGCGACACCGACGTGACCGGGATGGGCCTGGACGTGCCGACCTTCCGCGCGCTCGCCGCGCTGCGCGGACAGGTTCCGCTGGTGACGATCGTGTCGGGCCGCTGCTTCGCCGGGAACGCCGCCCTGGCCGGGGTCTGCGACGTGATCATCGCGACGCCGGACGCCAATATCGGCATGGGCGGTCCGGCGATGATCGAGGGTGGCGGGCTCGGGGTCTACCGCCCCGAGGACGTCGGGCCGATCGATGTGCAGCGGCGCAACGGCGTCGTCGACCTGGTCGCCCGGGACGAGGCGCACGCGGTGGCTCTGGCCAAGCAGTACCTGGGCTACTTCCAGGGGCCGGTCGCGGACTACGAGGCGCCCGATCCCCGGCTGGCCAGGCACGTGGTGCCGGAGAATCGGCTGCGCGCCTACGACATTCATCGCGCGATCGAGGCGATCGTCGACGTCGGCTCGGTACTCGAGTTGCGGGCCGACTACGGAGTCGGCATCGTCACCGCGCTGGTCAGGGTCGACGGCGTGCCGTTCGGCCTGGTCGCCAACAGCAGTCATCACCTCGGCGGCGCGATCGACGCCGAAGCCGCCGACAAGATGGGCGACTTCCTGCGGCTGTGCCAGTCATTCGGGCTGCCGATCGTCTCCCTGTGCGACACACCAGGATTCATGGTCGGGCCCGACGCGGAGAAGACGGCCACGGTCCGCCGGTTCAGCGACCTGTTCGTGCTCGGCGCCCAGCTGAGCGTGCCGTTCGGCATGATCATCCTGCGCAAGGGTTACGGCCTCGGCGCAATGGCGATGGCGGCCGGGCACTTTCGCGCGCCGCACTTCACCGTCGCCTGGCCGACCGGCGAGATCGGGCCGATGGGGCTGGAAGGCGCGGTGCGCCTGGGCTTCCGCAAAGAGCTCGCCGCCGCGGCGGACCCGGCCGAACGCGAGACCCTGTTCCAGCAACTGCTCACCCTCGCCTACCAGCAGGGCAAGGCGCTGACCGCGGCCACCTGCTTCGAACTCGACGACGTCATCGACCCCGCCGACACCCGCGCGTGGATCGCCACACTGGCCGACTAGCGGCGGCCTCGGTCGCGCCATGAGATCAGCGCAGGTTGTTGCGGTCCAGCCAGTCGGAGATGGCGGCGGCGAGCAGCTCCGGCTGGTCCTCGGGGGTGTGGTGGCCCGCCACCTCGTCGTAGCTCTGGATATGCAGGTTGGGGATGGTTTTCGCGCACCAGTCGATGACGGCGGGTTCGG
This sequence comes from Nocardia sp. NPDC060259, assembly GCF_042728775.1. NCBI lineage: Bacteria > Bacillati > Actinomycetota > Actinomycetes > Mycobacteriales > Nocardiaceae > Nocardia > Nocardia sp. NPDC060259. The sequence continues at coordinate 11,933 of NZ_JBHXAY010000025.1, read as the reverse complement.
TCATCGTCCCGTACGCCGGCGTGAAGTTCACCATGAGCTTCGGTACGTCCGGGCTCGACGCCAGCCATTCGTCGTACGCTTCGGCGCGTGCGACGACGTCGTTCGGTGTCCCGTCCAGCGGCATCGAACGTGCCAAGCGCAGCAGCGGAACCCGGCTTTCCCGCGTCGGGTACGGCCGCTGGTATACCTCGAGGTCGGCAGGGTCGAGTCGGTTCGAAATCGCCCGTAGCCCGTCCTCGACGAACGAGTCGTCCAGGAACATGGACTCGCCGACGCCGTCGGTGCGGATGGCGCGCCACAGGTCTCGGCCGGCCTCGGGGAACTCGTCCCAGCTCATCGGTTTGACGATGGTCTCGGTGAACGCGACCCCGTGTACCCGGTTCGGATGACGGGCCGCCCAGTCGAAGGCGAGCGCGCCGCCCCAATCGTGGCCGACCAGCACGACGCGATCCAACCTCATCGCGTCGAACCAGGCATCCAGGTACCGCGCGTGGTCGGCGAAGGTGTAGTCGATCGGCGGCTTGCCCGAGTCGCCCATGCCGATCAGGTCAGGGGCGAGCAGCCGGCCGGGGCCGACAGCGGGCAGGACATTGCGCCACAGGTACGACGAGGTCGGGTTCCCGTGCAGGAACACGATCGGTTCGCCGGTTCCGGTCTCGCGGTGATGGATGGTCGAGTCGAGGACAGAGGTGTCGGGCACTGCTACTCCCGTCATTAGTTAGTTGACTGACTGACCGACTGTAGCCGGGCGATGTCGTCTTTGTCCAGGCAACGAAACCGCCTTGGTACGTACTTGAAGTTGACGTCAACTTCTAATAGGTTCGAGTCGACCGAGATGAGCGGCCGGGACACGGTCGCTCCCGATAATCGAAGGAACGCACGTGCGAGTTGCGCAGAAAGTGGCTGTCGTTACCGGCGGCGGGGCGGGCATCGGGGCCGCCCTGGCTACGGCGCTGGCCGCCGCCGGGGCCCGGGTCGTTGTCTCCGATATCGACGAGACGGCCGCGCTGGCGGTGTCGGCGCGGATCAATGCCGAGCACCCCGGCGCGACCGTCGGCAGCGGCGCCGATGCCGCGGACACCGCCGACATCCACGCGTTGATCGCGCTCGCGGAGCGGGAGTTCGGGCCGGTCGACCTGTATTTCGCGAACGCGGGCATCACCGGGGCGCCCGGACTCGACGTCGACGAGCGCGCGTGGGATCAATCGCTCGCGGTGAATCTGCGCGCCCACATCCGCGCCGCGCGGATCCTCGTCCCGCAGTGGCTCGAGCGGGGCGAAGGCTACTTCGTGAGCACCGCCTCGGCCGCGGGTCTGCTCACCCAGATCGGGTCGGCCACGTACTCGGTGAGCAAGCACGCCGCGGTCGGGTTCGCCGAATGGCTGAGCGTCACCTACGGCGACCAGGGCGTTGGGGTCAGCTGCCTGTGCCCGATGGGCGTGAATACCGCGCTGCTCTACGAGGGCAGGGACTCCGGTGACCCGCTCGGGGCCGCCGCCACGCGCGCTGTCGTCGGCGCGGGCGAAGTCCTCGAACCCGCCGAGGTGGCCGAGATCGTGCTCGAGTCCATCGCGGCCGAGCAGTTCCTGATCCTGCCGCATCCGCAGGTGCTGGAGATGTACCGCAACAAGGGCGCCGACTACGACCGCTGGCTGCGCGGGATGCGCCGCTACCAGGCCGCCCTGCTGGCCGAAACCCGCTGACACCCTCGACTCCCTGGAGTACCCATGTCGCTGTTCGATCTGTCCGACCGCGCCGAGAAGTACCGCGCCGACCTGCTCGATTTCATGGACTCGCACGTCTATCCGGCCGAAGCCGTCTACGACGAGCAGATGCGTGCCTCGGGCAACCCGCACTTCCAGCCGCCGATCCTCGAAGAGCTCAAGGCCGAGGCCAAGCGGCGCGGCCTGTGGAACCTCTTCCACCCGCATCCCGGTCGCGGCCCCGGCCTGACCAATCTCGAATACGCGCCGCTGGCCGAGATCATGGGCCGCAGCCATCTCGCGTCGGAGGCCTGCAACTGCAATGCCCCCGACACCGGGAACATGGAGGTGCTCGAGCTGTTCGGCACCGAGGAGCACAAGAAGAAGTACCTCGAACCGCTGCTCGACGGCACCATGGCCTCGGCGTTCGCGATGACCGAACCGGGTGTGGCCAGCTCCGACGCCACCAATGTCGAACTGTCGATGGTGCGCGACGGCGACGAATACGTGCTCAACGGGCGAAAGTGGTTCGCCACCAATGCCTTGCACCCGAACTGCCGGGTGCTGATCGTGATGGGCAAGACCGATCCGCAGGCCGCGCCGCACCGGCAGCAGTCCATGATGGTCGTCCCGATCGACGCGCCCGGCGTGACGATCCTGCGCGGGCTGCCCGTGTTCGGCTACCAGGAACGCGAAGGCCACGCCGAGATCGACTTCGCCGATGTGCGGGTGCCCGCGACCGACGTGCTCAAGGGTGAGGGCGAAGGCTTCGCGATCAGCCAGGCCCGGCTCGGACCCGGCCGCATCCACCACTGCATGCGCAGTATCGGCATGGCCGAACGCGCGCTGGAGATGATGTGCAAGCGGGCGCAGTCGCGAGTCACCTTCGGCAAGCCGATCGCCGAGAACGCCAATATCCAGGACTGGATCGCCGAGTCGCGCATCGAGATCGAGATGATCCGGCTGCTCACGCTCAAGGCCGCGCACCTGATGGACACCGTCGGCAACAAGGCGGCGCGCACCGAGATCGCCGCGATCAAGGTCGCCGCGCCGACCATCGCGCTCAAGGTCCTCGACCGCGCGATCCAGGTGCACGGCGCGGGTGGCGTCACCGACGACTTCCCGCTCGCGGCGGCCTGGGCCGGGCTGCGCACGCTGCGCCTGGCCGACGGCCCCGACGAGGTGCACAAGCGCGCCATCGCGCGCCAGGAACTGGGCAAGTACCGCGGCAAGGAGTGAACAAAGCCGCGGCGGGCACGCCGACCATCGAACGAATCGACGCCGTGGTGCGTCTGGCCTGCGACGTCGCCGACGACGCAGGCATCTAGCGAAGGGATTTCAGCATGAAGGCATGGCAGGTCGGCGAGCTCGGTGAACCACGGGACGTGCTGCGGATCGACGACATCGAAGATCCCGTCGCCGGGCCGGGGCAGGTGCTCGTGCGGGTGCTCGCGGCGCCGGCCAACTTCCCGGATGTGCTGCTGTGCCGTGGGCAGTACCAGGTGAAGCCGCCGCTGCCGTTCACCCCGGGAGTCGAGCTGTGCGGCTCGGTGGTCGCGGTCGGTGACGGTGTCGCCGGGTTCGCTCTCGGTGATCGCGTCGTCGGCACCACGACACTGCCCGGCGGTGCGTTCGCCGAATTGGCGGTGCTGGACGCGGAGAATGTCTTCCCCGCGCCCGACTCGCTCGACGACGCCGAGGCGGCCGCCCTGTGCATCGGCTATCAGACCAGCTGGTTCGCCCTGCATCGGCGGACCCAGCTGCGGGCAGGCGAGACCCTGCTCGTGCACGCGGCGGCCGGTGGCGTCGGCAGCACCGCCGTGCAGCTGGGCAAGGCCGCAGGCGCGAGGGTGATCGGTGTGGTCGGCGGGCCGGACAAGGCCGAGTACTGCCGCAAGCTCGGGGCCGACCTCGTCATCGACCGGCACACGGAGGACTTCGTGCCGATCGTCAAGGAGTTCACCGGCGGACGCGGCGCCGACGTGATCTACGACCCGGTCGGCGGCGACGCTTACGCCAAGTCGACCAAGTGCATCGCGTTCGAGGGCCGCATCCTGGTGATCGGATTCGCGGGCGGCACCATCCCGCAGCCCGCGCTCAACCACGCGCTGATCAAGAACTACTCGATCATCGGCCTGCACTGGGGGTTGTACAAGCAGTACAACCAGCAGGCCATCCGCGATTGCCATGCCGAACTGACCCGGCTCGCCGCGGCGGGTCAACTGAAACCGCTGATCAGCGAACGCCTTTCGCTGGCCGATGTCCCCGACGGTCTCGGCAGGCTCGGCGACGGCAGCACGGTCGGCCGAGTCGTCTTCCAGCCCTGAGCAGCGACTCGCCGGGCGCCGCTGACCAGGCCGCGCGCTATAAATACAGCATGGATCGACCCGCGGACACCGACGGCGAAGGCGCGCTGCCCTCGATGGCGCGCACTTCGCTGTTGCGCGAGCTGCCCGCCACCCCGCGCGGCCTGCGGACGCGTTCAGCCCTGATCGACGCGGGCCGCAAGGTATTCGAGCGGCTCGGTTACCTCGACACCAGGCTGGTCGACATCACCCAGGAAGCCAACTGCTCCTCGGGCACCTTCTACACCTATTTCGCGGGCAAGGAAGAGATCTTCGCGGCGATCCTCGAACACGCCCAGGAAGACATGCTGCATCCCGGCATGCAGCATGTGGCCGGTGACGACGACCCCGCGTCCATCGTCGAGGCGAGCAATCGGGCCTACTTCGAGGCCTACAAGCGCAACGCCAAGCTGATGGGCCTGCTCGAACAGGTCGCCAATATCGACCCCGAATTCAGCAAGCTACGCCAGGATCGCGCCGACGCCTTCATCCACCGCAACGCCCGCAGCATCGCGAACCTCCAAGAACGCGGTCTCGCCGACCCGGAGCTGGACCCGATGCTCACCTCGCGAGCGCTGTCAGGCATGGTCAGCCGCCTCGCCTTCAACTACTTCGTGATCGGCGACGGCCACCTCGACGGCGAAGCCCGCCCGATGGAAGACCTCGTCTACACCGTGACCCGCCTATGGGTGAACGCCCTGCGCATGCCCACCACCCACTGACGCAAAAATCCCCTCTACCAGGTACTGGTGAGGGGATTTGTGGTGGCCAGGGCCGGGATCGAACCGGCGACCTTCCGCTTTTCAGGCGGACGCTCGTACCAACTGAGCTACCTGGCCGCAGGCACCCGTACTGAATGCCATACGCGAAGCGCCGGATCACTCCGGCGCTTACTTGCGACCCTGACGGGACTCGAACCCGCGACCTCCGCCGTGACAGGGCGGCGCGCTAACCAACTGCGCCACAGGGCCTTGCTGTACTGCTACACAGTCCGGAGACTGTACCCCCTACGGGATTCGAACCCGCGCTACCGCCTTGAAAGGGCGGCGTCCTAGGCCGCTAGACGAAGGGGGCTCGTCCCGGATCTCTCCGGACCGGCTTTCAACGTTTCCGTTGGGAGCTCGCATAGCTTATGACAGGTGTGCGCAGACTTCCAAATCGCCTGGTCAGGCGCCCAAACCGAGGTCATCGAGGCGTGCTTGTGCGCGCCACCCGTCGCTGCGGAAGCTCTGGATCCACACCGGGGTTGCCATCGCTTCGACAATAACCTCCAGCACCTCGGCGAACCGGGCACGCAGGTCCGCGGCCGAACCGCTGGCGATCGGATCGACCAGATAGCGCTGGCCGGCCAGGGCCGCGGCGAGGGTGCGGGTGAAGCGGTCGGGGTCGGCGTCGGCGCGCAGCTGGCCGTCGTCGATCGCGCGCACCGCGAGGACCCTGGTGGCGCGGCCGACGATCCGTCCGCCGCCGTTGCCCGCGTCGCGATGGAAGTCGGGCTCGATCACGAGCCGGTACTCGGCCTGCACGATGGTGTCGTGCTCGAGCCGCAGCGCGATCTCGTCGACCATCCCGTGCAGCAGGTCGAGCGGGCCGAGGTCGGCGCGGCCCAGCCAGCGTTCCGCGCAGATGCGGTAGCGCTCGACCGCGGTCTCGAGCACCGCGCGCGCCAGATCTTCCTTGGAGTCGAAGTGGAAGTACATCGCGCCCTTGGTCGCGCGCGAACCTTCCAGAATGCGGTTGAGCGATGCCGCGGCATATCCGCTCTTCCCGAACTCGACGGCCGCGGACTTGATTATCGCCGCGCGTGTCCGGCGGGCCCGCTCTTGCTGCCGTGCCATGCTCGAAACGCCTCCGAACCTTCTCACCGCCATCGATCAATAACCGACCGTTGACGCGAATAGTGGTTTTAATACAAACTTTTGGTATGAAATCTCGCAGAAAAGCCGGTACCCCGCCGGCTGGTATAGTTCGCCCGCCCGGGTGCGCCGCAGGGGGTGCACACTCGGGCTCAACTACCTGTGAGAACCGCCTCCTCCTGCGGTAACGATTGCCCCTTTGCCGAAGATTCGCGCACCCTTCACGATTACCCCGGCACTTCGAACCCTCGATGAATTCCTCGACACCACAACCGGCACCGGCGCGCCGAACAACGCAGCACCGGTGATTGTTTCGAAATTCACCAGGCGATCACCGTACCCGCATTCGCGAGCCGACACGCGGCAAATGGAACACCCATCCGAACATCCGGTTCGGTTATCCAGATCAGCAAACGAGGCGCAACCGAAATGGTTTCGTCGGCTATGAATTCCGTAGGCGCACAGCCCGGTTGACCAGGCCCACGACCTTCGGGCGAACCCCCTGCTGTTCGCCCGGCGGTCGCGAGACCCGCGTCCACACCGGACCACCTGTTCGACCACGTATCCCCTGCTCATCGAAAACTGTTGCGTGACAACAGTATTCGATACCATGCCGAGACCTGAAGTGCGAACGGTGGTGGGTACCAGTTGTTTACCCGGGAATCGTCGGTTGCGGGCGCTTCGTTACCGGCGTCCACCAGGGTTGATCGGGCTCCGCGACGGAGCTGGGGGCCGGTATTCGGCCCGACGACGGGGTGTCCGCTAGACTCCCCTCCGCGCCCCTTTAGCTCAGTTGGTAGAGCTGGTGACTTTTAATCACTAGGTCGTAGGTTCGAGTCCTACAGGGGGCACCACGATTTACCAGCCTGACCTGCGGTTATAACCTAGCTGGGTCATCGAGTAGGACTTGAGGCTCCGACCAAGCTACCGACTACACTCCCCGAAGCCGTCCAGGTCCTGATGATTCCCGTCCCTACGCCCCTGATCTGCGGTTCCCCAGCACGGCGGATTACTGTGATTCCCGCCACGCTCGAGCCGATTCAGCGGTCGTCGGGATGAGGCGGGAGGCCGGGGCAGCTGGGGCGGTACTCCAGGTCGGGGGAAACCCAGTCCGACCACTGCTGGCGGCTCATTTCGAAGGTCAGCTTGTCGCACAGCAGCTCTGTCCATGCGGCTGGGCCGGGCCACGTCCACATGCCGGAGTTGTTGTCGAAGCCCGAATAGCTGGTTCGGACGCTCGTGCTGTCCGCACTGATCCAGACGTCATCGATCGAGCCCGGTGACCCGTCCAACGGCTCGCCGACGGCGCGGCCATCGGCCAGGTCCCAGAAGCGCAGGGTCTGGTCGCTGGAACCGGAGACGATGTAGCGGCTGTCGGCGCTGATCGCCAAACCGTGCACCATCTCGGTGTGCCCTTCCATCGGGGGCCCGAGCTGCTCACCGGTACGCATGTCCCACCGGCGCAGGGTGGTGTCGTCGCCGGTCACGAACATGGAACCGTCAGGAGCCATCGCCACCGACCAGACGAACTCATCAATTTCCTTGACCATGGCACCGGTGCGCACGTCCCACAGCCGTACCGAATCGCTGTGTGTGAGCAGGCGTGTTCCGGCGGCGTCGAATTCGAGGGTGCTGAAGCTGGTGGCGATTGGTCCGGTCATCGGGCCGCCGATCGGTGTGCCGGTTTCGGTGTTCCACAGTCGTATGGCCTCGTTGTCGACAGCGGCGAGATAGCGGCCGTCCGGGCTGAGCCCGATCCCGTTGGCATCGGGCAATCCTTCGAACGGGCCGCCTACTGGTGCAGCGGTTTCGGTGTTCCACAGCTGCACTACGTTTCCGGTGGTGACGGTGGCCAGGCGGGTGCCGCGAGCACCGAAGTCCAGCGCGCCTACCGGCTCACCGAATCCGGTCAGCGGACGGCCGACCTGCATGCCTGTCTCGGTGTCGTAGAAGGCGACCGACTTGTCTGGGCCTGCGACAGCAACACGACTGCCGTCCTCGCTGATCGCCGCTTGGGCGCCGGCGCCGTCAGGGTAGTCGGAGTCGTCGGGGTAGTCGGCCAAGGGCCCGATGGTGCGGCCGGTCTGCGAGTCGACGATCCAGACCGATGCGGTCGCGCTGTCCTGCTCGACGAGCCGCCGTCCATCGTCCTCGACCGTCAGCACCCGGCCTCGGCCCGCCGTGGGCGAACCGGGGTCCGACGGCCAGGGCGCACCGAGCGAACCGGACCGGCCGACATCCCAGACGCGTAGCGTCCCGTCCCAAGCGGTGGAGGCGAGGCGGCGGCCGTCGGGGCTGAACACGACGCCCATGACCCACCCAGCGTGCCCTGCCAGCGGCGCCCCTTCCGCGCTGCCGGTGCCTGCGTTCCACAGTCGCACCGTGTTATCGGACGCCCCAGAGGCCAACCTGGTGCTGTCTGGACTGAAAGCGACGGAATTGACAACCCCCTCGTGCCCGACGAGCGGTTTACCCACGGGTTGGCGCGTGTCGGCGTCCCAGAGCAGTAGCGCCGTACCGAAGAACTCGGGTTCCAGATCTGCCGCCTTGGCCGAACCGTAACTGCCGGACGCGATACGCCGGCCGTCGGGGCTCCACGCGACGGTCATCACGGAATCGCTGTGCCGTCGCAGAGTCTCGGGTGGGTCCGTGGGGGATTCGACGTTCCAGATTCGCACGGCCATGTCGTCGCCACCAGAGACGATGTGCCGCCCGTCCGGACTGAACGCCACCGAGCGCACCGCATAGTCGTGGCCGGTGAACACCTCTGCACGACCGCTGGCGACGTCCCACCACCGGATCGTGCCGTCCCAGCCGCCGGCCGCCACCGACCGGCCGTCCGGTGCGAAAGCGACGGTGGTGACGCCATCCCGGTAACCCGTGAGCGGCGGCGCGGAGGACTTGCCTGTGGCGGTGTCCCAAATTTGGACCGAGTTGTCCCGGGTGGTCGCGGCGATGTGGCGGCCGTCCGGACTGAATACCGCGCGCAAGGCCTGCGGCTGTGGCTCGAAGACCCGATCGATCCGGGCTCCGGTCGCCGCGTCCCACAGTCGCATCTCCGCGCCGGTGGTGAGGATACGGTCGCCTGCCGGGCTGAAGGCGATGCTGAAGTCGAGCTCGTGCGCGCGAAGGTGCTCGGCTACCGCGGCAGGATCACCGAGAAACGGATTGAGACCGTACGGCTTGCCGGTCTGGACGATCTTCTCCACCGCCGCTTCGGCATTCAGGGTGCGCAGCAACGCACCCTCGTCGAAGGTTGGACCGATTCTCTGAGCGGCGAGAACCTGCTGGATCGCCCGGATGTCATCGCGGGACCTGGCACCGCTCACCATCGCTTCGGCCTCGGAGACCAACCGCAACGCGATCGCCTGATTGCGCTGCCTCTCAGCTTCCCGCTGCCGGTCGACGGCAACAAAGGCCGCCGCGAGTGCGAGGACGGTGAGCAGCACCAGACTCGCGACGGCGACACGGCGCACACGGCGGAACCGGCGTTGCTCACGCAGATCCTCCCCCGCCAGTTCGTATTTCGGCTTGCCATGGATAAGAGCGGCCAGGTCGGTGAGCTTCTCCCGGAACAACGGGGCGCGCGGGTCCCACGGCGCGTCCTCGGTGACATCGACGTAGAGCGGTTCGGTGGGCAGCACCCCCGGTTGGGTCAGGACCGGCAGCGCCACGGTCGATCGCTGCGGATCGAAGCAGTGCGTGTGCCGATCCCACTTCAACTTTCCGCCCGCGACGACGAACAACAAACGTTCCGGTCCTCGCGTGCGCAGCCAGTAGTCGATCTCACGGTCGACCCATTCCGAAACGGCCGAGTGCGGCGACAGCACCACGATGCAGTACCGGGCCTGATCCATCGCCTCGGTGACCTTGCCCCACAGATCGGGGCTCGCGGTCAGGTCGGTCGCGTCGCGGAACACCCGCAGCGCGTGCAGGTGACCCATCCGGCGGCCGATGCGGTGCAGGCCCTTCTGGATGCCTGCCGCGATCGCGCGGTCGGCGTGCGAGTACGACAGGAACGCGTCGTAGGCAAAGATCGGCGCGGCGCCGGGCGGCGGCTCCGGCGCGATCGTCATCGACTCACTCATCGGCTTCTCCCAACACGGGACGACCGTTCCTCTCGACGGTCCACCCTCGGCGGGCTCGGATCACGAGTACCCGGCTACTCGGTTCCCGCGGGTCCATCGTCACGTGGCGACGCGCCGCGCGCAGACGCCGCCGAAACCCGCGGTTCCGGCATCTACGCCCCCTACCCTGAGCGTGACCCGGGCGCTACCGGGCACCCCATCGACACAGGCGGAGCCGATGACTTCTTTCGATGATTTGCTCTCCCAGGTACCGATCGCCCAGATCGCCGACCAGCTCGGCGTCGACCAGGCGACCGCGACCAATGCCGTCCAGGCCGCGCTGCCGACGCTGCTCGGCGGCCTGCAGGCCAACGCGGCCGAGCCTCGAGGCGCGGCATCGCTGCTCGGTGCGCTCGACAACCACGGCGGCCTCGTCGAAGGTGACGGCGCGGTCGATCTGCGGCAGGTGGACGTGGCCGACGGCGAGAAGATCGTCGACAACGTCTTCGGTGACGAGAAGAACACCGTCATCAGCGCCCTCGGCGGGACCGGCGGGACCGGCGGCAACGACCTGATCGGCAAGCTGCTGCCGATCCTGGCGCCGATCGTGCTCGCCTACGTCGCCAAGCAGCTCACCGGCGGTGGCGGTGCGGCCGCGCAGGCGCCCCAGCCGCAGGCCTCGGGGGGCGGTCTCGGCGACCTGCTCGGCGGGCTCATCGGCGGCAGCACCAACAGCGGCGGGCTCGGCGGTGTGATCGGCGAGGCACTGTCGAAGAACGCGGGCGGCGGGCTCGGCGGCATTCTCGGCGGTCTGCTCGGCGGCAAGCTCTGAGAGTTTTCCCACCGGGGGCTAACGTCGCGCGGCCCGTAGCGATAGACCCTACGCTGCGGGCCGAGCACCTAGACTCGTCAGCACGACGAGACGGCGTCGGCCGAGGTTGTGGCGTTGCTCAACTTCGACGGAAATCCGCTCAGTTGCGTTTCGCATCACACCTACGGTGCCGTAAGGTATGGCCGAATCGCGACGTTCGACCGTAAGCACGACAGCGAAGGGTTTTTACATGGCAAGGGATCTGACTCAACTCGAACTGCTCACAGAGTTGGAGCCGGTTGCCGAAGAAAACGTCAATCGGCACCTGTCGCTCGCCAAGGAATGGCACCCGCACGATTACGTCCCGTGGGATGAGGGCCGCAACTTCGCCGCCTTGGGCGGCATCGACTGGGATCCTGAGCAGTCCAAGCTCAATGAGGTCGCCAAGGCGGCCATGATCACCAACCTGCTCACCGAGGACAACCTGCCGTCCTACCACCGTGAGATCGCCGAGAACTTCTCCCAGGACGGCGCCTGGGGCACCTGGGTCGGTCGCTGGACCGCCGAGGAGAACCGCCACGGCATCGTGATGCGTGACTACCTGGTGGTCACCCGCGGCGTCGATCCGGTGGCACTCGAGAACGCCCGCATGATCCACATGACCAACGGTTTCGCCTCGCCCACCGAGGTGGACGCCGGCTTCCTGCACTCGGTCGCCTACGTGACCTTCCAGGAGCTGGCCACGCGCGTGAGTCACCGCAACACCGGCAAGGTGTGCGACGACCCGATCGCCGACCGCATGCTGCAGCGCGTCGCCGCCGACGAGAACCTGCACATGATCTTCTACCGCAACCTCTGCGGCGCGGCGCTCGACCTGTCGCCCGACCAGGCGATCGAGGCCATCTCGCTCATCGTCGAGAACTTCCAGATGCCCGGCGCCGGTATGCCGAACTTCCGCCGCAACGGCGTCCTGATGGCCAAGCACGGCATCTACGACCTGCGTCAGCACCTCGAAGAGGTCGTCCAGCCGGTGCTCAAGAAGTGGGACATCTTCGAGCGCACCGACTTCACCGCCCGCGGTGAGGCCACCCGTGAGCGCCTGGCCGGGTTCCTCGACAAGCTGGGCCAGGACGTGCTCAAGTTCGAGGAGC
>NZ_JBHXAY010000024.1:0-78437 GCF_042728775.1 Nocardia sp. NPDC060259 | reverse complement strand
GCCGCGGTCGCCAGCTCGACGGCTCCCGCCGCCCAGTCGACGTGTGGACTGGGCGGATGACGCTGCTCGTCGTGGGCTTGCGTGCGCAGCACGTGCAGCAGCCCGACGACGCCGGGACCGGCGTCGAGCAGCGGCCGGGTCCAGCCCAGGTCGGCGCAGGTGCGCAGCACCGGCAGCACCAGCCCGGTGGCCTCGCCGACCCAGCCCGCCGTCGCCAGGCACTCCGCCAGCAGCAGAATCGCGTCCAATTCCGCACGCGGCCGGGACTGGTCGAGCAGCCGCGCGTAGAGCACCCTGGCGTGCCGGGCGGCCCGATCGTCGGCGCGTAGGCGCTGTTCGGCCAGCAGAGCCCTGATCTCGGCGAGCTCGCGGGCCTCCGCGATGAGCACGGCGGCACCGGACTTGCGCCGCTTGCCGTTGGCGGACAGCTCGGTGGCGAACCGGTCGGCGCTGTCGCCGGTGGGCAGGCCGAGCCGGGACCGTTCGGCCCGCACCTGCGCGTCGAGCCGGGCCAGTCCGTTCTCCGCGGCCACCCGTGTGCCCTCGTCCAGCCGTGCCGCCGCCGTGTACTGGTCGCCGAGCGCGGCCTTCACCCGCGCCCCGATCACGAAGGTCGCGACCAGGAAGTCGACCGGGCCGACCCGGGTCACCAATTCGTGGCTCTCGTCGAGCAGCCGGTCCGCCAGCGCCAGATCGCCACGGCGGTAAGCCACTTCGCCGAACAGCGCCGCGGCGACGCGCGCGGCGTCCGAGCGCGGGCCTGCCCCGTCTCGTGCCTTCTCGTAGGCCAGCTCGAAACACTCGGTGGCGGTGGCGATGTCGAGTTGCTCATAGGCGGCGGCACCACGGCAGCAGAGCCCGAAGACGGCGCCGAGCGGGTCCTTCGACTGCACGTGATAGTCCGCGGCCCAGTCCTGCATCTCCGTCACACCCACGAAGTCGAATTCGCAGATCCGGACGAACGAGATCAAGTTGGCTGCGGTCGAGACGATCCACGCGGGCAGCTCGCCCGGGTCGGCCAGCAGGTCCGCGAGGTGGTCGGCCACCTCCGCGGTGTCATCGTGCGCCACCCGGTCGGCGGCGTCGAGCACCGTTGCCGCACCCAGTTGTTCGGCCAGCTCCGGCTCGCCGCCACCGCGGGCGAGCAGGTTCGACAGCCTGCCCAGCGCCGAGCGTGCCGTGCTGGTTTGCTGGAGGTTCATATTGGCCCGGGCGACGGCCATCAGCAGCTTGGACCGTGATGTCACCTGTTGCACCGGCAGTTTGGACACACTGCCGAGCAGGGTCGCCAGCCGGGAGCGATCGATCAGGTCCATGCCGCCGCTCTCGAGCAGGTCGCCTGCGAGCTTGAGATCGGTCGCGGCCAGCGCGTGGTCGACCGACTTGCGCAGCAGGTTGTGCTCGGCGTACCAGCGAGCGGCCTTGCGGTGCAGCATCTTCGCGCGTCCAGGGTGCATGCGGTCGAGCCGGGTGCGCAGGTGCTCGGCGAACAGCGGCTGCATCCGGTACCACTCCGGGTCGTGCTCGATCCGGTGCACGAACAGTTCACGCTGCTCGGCTTGTTCGAGCATCGACGCGCCGTCGGGGACATCGGCGAGCAGCGCGGCCAGCGAGCCGCTGACCCGCTCGACCACCGAGATCGCCATCAGGAACTCCAGCAGCTCCGGATCCATGCTGTCGAGCACGTTCTCGGCCAGGTACTCCCGCATCCCGTGCCCGCCCTCGGCGAGCTGAGCGAGCAGCTGGACCGGATCGGCCTTGCCGCGCAGGGTCAGGCTCACCAGCTGGATCGCGGCGGGCCAACCCTCGGTGGCCGTGTGGATCTGCTCGACCTGCTCGTCGGTGAGCGCGAAACCATTGCGCTCCACCAGGATCTGGCGCGTCTCGGCCTCGGTGAGCCGTAGCTCCACCGCGCCGAGCTCGACCAGCTCGTCGCGGACCCGCAGCCTGCTGATCGGCAGCCCGGACTGGTCACGGCTGGTCACCACGAAACGCACATGGTGACAGCCGTTGTCGAGCAGGGTCGCCATCGCGCGGTGCACGCCGGGGTCGCTGACCCGATGCCAGTCGTCGACGACGACCACCACGCTGCGGTCGCTGGCGTGGATCTCATCGATCAGGGTCGCGATCACGAACGCGGCGGCGTCGGCGGGGCGCTCCTCGAGCACCTGCTCCAGGCCGGCGCCCACATCGGGGCGGACCCGGCGGATGGCCACGATCAGGTGGGCGAGGAACCAGATCTCGCTGTCGTCGTCCTGGTCGATGCCGAGCCAGGCGACCGGGATATCGCGGGCGATCAGGTCGGCCCGCCACTGCGCGGCGACGGTGCTCTTGCCGAACCCGGCGGGCGCGTGGACCAGGGCGAGCCTGCGACGGCCACCGGCGCGCAGCACGTCGAGCAGGCGCTGCCGCGGCAGGGGTTCGCGGGCGGGCGTCGGTGGCCGGAACTTCGTCGCCGCGGTCGGTGGAAAGGTGCCGGTGTTGCCGCTGCGCAGCGGCACAGCGGAGCCGACGGGCTGCAAGGTCAGCGGCCAGCTGCGGCGGCCGGTGACGGCCTTCAGCGATTCCGGGGTGTCCGCCTCGGCGGTTTCCGCGGTGGTGTCGAGCAGGGCCATCTCGTCGGGCATCTGGCCGTGCGCGCGCTGCACCTGGCGCAGCATCTCGCCGAATTCGTAGGCCGTGGCTGGACGGTCGACCGGGTCGGGTGACATGGCCTGCTCGATCACCGCGGCCACGTCGCCGGGGATGTCCTGGGCGCGCAGATCCGGCACCGGCTGGGTGGTGATGCGTAGGAACTGCGCGACCACCTTCTCCCCCGCCTGCCGCTCGAACGCGGCGTGGCCGGTCAGCAGGGCGAACAGGGTCGCGCCGAGCCCGTAGATATCAGACCGCACAGTCGGTTCATGGCCCTTGAGCACCTCGGGAGCGGTGAACGCGGGCGAACCGGTGATCAGGCTGCTCGAGGTCTGGAACCCGCCGGGGATGCGGGCGATGCCGAAATCGGTGAGCTGCGGTTCGCCGTATCCGCTGATCAGCACGTTCGCCGGCTTCACATCGCGGTGCAGGATGCCCGCCCGGTGCGCCGACTCGATCGCCGCCGCCAGCTTCACCCCGGCACGCAGGGTATCGGCCCAGGTCAACGGTCCGCGATCGTGGATGAGCCGTTCGAGCGAACCGCGCGAGCAGTACGGCATGACGATCAGCGGCAGCCCGGTCGCGGTCACGTCGACCTGCAGGATGTCGACGATGTTCGGATGCCCGGACAGCCTGCCCATCGCCTGTTCCTCGCGCAGGAACCGTTCCCGGCTCTCCTGATCGATCTCCGAGGACAGCACTTTCACCGCGACGACCCGGTCCAACGCGGGCTGCAAACACCGGTACACCACGCCGAATCCGCCGCGCCCGATCTCCTTGGCCCCGGTGAGCCCCATGGCGTCGAGCTCGGCGACAACCGCCTCGTCGATCTCCCCCGGCACCTTGGCCCGCTGGGTATTCGTCGCCACCGGTGACGACTCGGACGGCCCGCGCTGTATACGGGTCGGCTCCGGTTCCATGTGACCACCCCTCGAAGCGAATCGGCTTGACTTCCCCCGGCCGTATCGGTCGGAGTCCCTACCTCGCGGTAGGGGGTTCCTGTTTCATAGACAGTCGCCTTCCCGCATCAGCTGCGGGGCGGTCTCACACCATCTCCGCAGGCGAGCACCGCAAGCCCCGCGGCGCGTATGTTCTTGGCAGCGTTCACATCCCGATCGTGCGATACGCCGCATCGGCATTGCCACTCGCGGACGTGCAGCGGAACCGTGTCGTTGACCTGACCACACGTCGAGCATGTCCTGGTCGAGGGATAGAACCGGTCCACCGCAACGACGGTACGGCCGTACCACTCTGCCTTGTATTCCAGCATCGACCGGAACTGCGACCACGACGCATCTGAGATCGCGCGCGCAAGACAACGATTCCGAACCATGTTCCGCACACTCAAGTCCTCGATGGCGATCACTTGGTTTTCGCGCACCACACGAGACGAGAGCTTGTGCAAATGATCCCGGCGCCGATCCACGATCCGCGCGTGAACACGGGCAACTCGCAGACGAGCTTTCGCCCGGTTCGCCGAGCCCTTCTGCTTCTTCGCCAACGCGCGCTGAGCCTTGGCCAGCCGGGCGCGGTCCTCCTTCTCGTGTCGGGGATTCGACACCTTCTCCCCGGTCGAGAAGGTGTACAGCGATGTGATGCCCGCATCGACACCGATCGTGGCCTCCGCCGGGACGTGCTCGACGATCAACTCCTCGACCAAGAGTGAGACGAAGTAGCGGTCGGCCGAGTCCTTTATCACGGTGACCTGCGACGGGACCGCCCCCTCGGGGAGTGGGCGCGACCACCGGATGTTCAGCGGCTCGGCCTGCTTGGCGAGCTTCAACTGACCATCTCGGTAGATGAAGCAGTTCGAGAAGTAGGTAGCCGAATCCTTCGACCTCCCCTTCTTCTTGAACCGCGGATACCCTGCCTGCTTGCGCCAGAACTTGTCGAACGCGCCCTGCAGATTCCGCAGTGTCGCCTGGAGTGGCCCTTTGGACGGCTCGGTGAGCCACCCGGTTTCGGGGTCCCGCTTCCAGGCGGTGAGCATCTTGTCCGACTCGGCGTAGGAGATGCGGCGCTGTTCCTGAGCCCAGGCGCGAGACCGTTCCGTCAATGCCCGGTTGTACACGTACCGGACACAGCCGAAGGTGCGCGCGAGCTGCTCGACCTGCTCGACCGTCGGATAGAAGCGGTACTTGTACGACCGCTTCACCATCCTCGCACCCATGGGTGACATGATAGCCAACTTGCATGTCAGCTGCGTAAGACACATGCCAGCCCGTGGAGTGCCCGATCTTCGCGCTACTTTTCATGGTCACCGGCATATCGTTCGGCATATGCGAACACCCACGGCGCTCGCACATATCCAAGCTAGCGCGATCGGGCATCAATCGAATGGAGATTCGGTACTGCGGCGGCAACGGTTGCTTACCAACAGGGTGGTTCGCGTTCGCGTCGATGAGCTCTCCTCGCCGTTCCGGTGCCGGGCCGGTGTTTCGTCACGATGTCCGATCCGGGCTCGGCGCAGGCGGTGGGCCGACACCAGTAAGGTCGATGGAACGAACTCGGGGGAGGTCAGGATCCCCCACGCTGATGGGGGAACTTCGCGATGACATACCCGCCGGGGGAACAGGATCCGATGCAGTGGGGACAGCCGACGAGCTATCCCCCGCCGGGCGGTCAACCGCAGGAGATCCCAGCGCTTGGTGCCCCACCGAAATCGAACGCGGGCTGGATCGTGCTGGCGTTGGTACTGGTCGTCGGCCTACTCAGCGGCGCCGGCCTACTCATGCTCGGCGCCCGCGACGGCATCTCAGGTTCGGCCGTTGCGGCATCGAGTGCGACGACACCCACCACCGCCGGTCGTTCAACCACGCCGACGATTACCGTCAAAAAGCCGGTGCCTGCGGGCGCGAAGCTGAGCTACACCGAGTACGAAGGCCCTTGGGACTTCAAGTGGGACAAGGTCGAACTGCACACCGACTGGATCGAAGGCCGCGACCACGACACCTGCGCCTCCATCGAGAAGGACGGCAAACTCACCGCCCTCGGCTGCAAGTACGCCGCCGAATTCGTCCTGTCCGCCGAATCGGGTGGCCTGCGATTCACTCAGTTCATCCTGGCCATGCCCGACGCCGCCATAGCCAAGTCCGCCGCCGCCGAATTCGACCAGAAGGCCCTGAAACCACGCTCAGGCACTACCATCGACAACTTCGCCACCGGCAAATGGAAAGCAGGCGCCCAAGACGAGTTCGTCGTAGTCACCCTCGCCACCGCAACCTCAGCCATAGACCCCGGCCTCGTCCAGAAATACCTCGGCTACCGCCACGCCGACATCATCAGCGCCCTCCTCTTCCGCTGACATGATCACGCCACTCAGCAGCACACCTCTCGGGAACCCTCCCTGTTCGTACGGCTGACGTGCTCGTACAGCTCGTCGACAGAGCCAGCGACCCGATCTCCGGTAAGCTGCCCGTCGACATCCCACGGAGGGGCGGGAACATGACTGGTGTCCAACTCGATTACGGACAGGCGCAGACAGCCGCGTTGACGGCTGCGGCGCGAGCTGCAGGCACGCTGAACTTCGATCCGAACGCGGTTGATGAGCTGGTGGCGTTGTACGACCGGATGGTCACCGGGCTCCAGGACGTTCGCGTGCAACTCCAGGCCGCTACCAGAGCGTCAGGCTTCGGAGATATCCCAACCGCGCAGGAGCTGGCGAAGGGGTTCGCAGGCAAAGCAACCGACGGAATCGCGGTCGTCGACCAGCTTATCGACGGCGCATTGCGACTCCAAGAGGCATTCTTGTGCGCTGGCGGCAGACTCGAAGATGCGGACACGGTCAACAGCACGAGAATTCGTATCGCAGGAGCGGCTGCGCCAGGTGGCTCGGCATGAAGACGATCTGCAGGTGCATGCTTGTCGGGCTGACTATTCTGGTCGCAGGCTGCGGATCCAATCCATCACCGGCCGTCAACACTGAAACTGAAGCCGCACCGCGAAACGACATATCAGTGAGCGTCAGCCCAGCACCGCCCCAGCCAACGAATAGCCGGGAACCTGTCAGTTTCGATCCTTGCGCGGAGATCTCTGACAAGACTATTTCTCAAGCCGGATACAGTCCCGAGACCAGGAAACGAATCGACCAGGTACACGATGGTTGGGCATTCATTGGATGCACCTTCAAGAGGATCGAGACCGTCCGCACGCAACAGCTCGGTGTAGCACATCTAACGATTCTCTCATCGAACATATCTGTCGACGAAATTCGCGCTAAAGAAAGTGCGCGGACGACAGTTAGTGACACCAGAGTAAATTCCCGCTCCGGGATCGCTTTTCAAGGAGAAGGAATGGGATCGTGTGACATCGCGATACCTGGCCCCGATTCGGCACTGTCAATCCAGGTCAGCAGCCTAGGGCTGACCGACTGGGATGCATGTGCTGAGATAACACAGACTGCCGCAGCCATCGAGTCGACGCTCCCCGATTAATAGCCGCGGGCACCGACCCCGGCATCACCACATCGGATATTGCGACTGTATCGGCCCATAAGGGACAACCGTATCTTTGGTCGATATCGCTGGGCTCTTATCGAATCTGAATTCAAGGCCAGTCGCCTGGGTTGAAAACCAGCTCCGACAGTCGTGCGGCTCCCATTCATAAGCCACAGTCAGCTCAGTGATTCGCCAGTCGCCGAACACATTTCGGTCGGGAGTCCGGCGACCGCCAGCTACTGTGCCACCGCCCCGGTCGAGGTCCCTTCCCGATTTCAGATTCTCAAGCTTGACGGCATATACGCGAAAGTTTCCCGCAAACTGTCCCGCAGTCCAGTTTTCACCTACATCCGGCACTTCGTACTGACATACCTTTGCCTCGACATGACCGTCATTCTCTACCATTCTTGCAATATGGTCGCGATATGTGTACCGACCCGACTGAAGCCACCATTCATAGTCACCATCCGATCCATCGGAAATCCCGGAATCCCACCGCTGCGGTTCGCCCACCCACGCCTCACGGAATCCCGGATAGGTGAAGTTAAGTCCTGCCGACTGCGCAATTTCGGCCGACTCAACAGTCGCACGCACAAGTTCAGAACTCCTAGAGCCCAATTCGATGCCTGACGCTCCCGACCAAACATGGGTTGCGGTCGGATCGGCCCGCACCCGAGGCGGCTTCCGGTCCGCTACATATACCGCTATTCCAAGTGCAACTAAAACAAGAGCTACAAGCGCTGGACCATAAGCACGCTTCTCGACAGAAGGCATGCTATCCCTCCTCCGGTTCCGGCTTCTTCGTCGTAGGCGCTCCAGACATCATTCGACGATACGCATCTTCGATCGCAGAAGAATTACCGTCGCCGCGATCCAAAGAGTCGAACAGCTCAGCCGATTGAGCAACCAGCGCTTGTCGATTCGGGGATCTTTGGATATCTTCCCAAGTTCGCATACCTCCGTTGTCGAACAGCTCTCCGTACCGAGATTGCTGGTCAACAGGTATCGCCATTCGTTCAAGAATCTCGTAATTCATCCTGTTGAAATTCGGTGCCGAACTAACTTTCGGATCTTCAACCTCGGGCGCGTCTGGCTTCATATTCTCGATCCCCATGTCGAGATAGCTTCCCACAAAGGGGACATCGCCAAGTATCGTCTGCGGCAAGTCAAATGCCGATTGCATATCGTTGTGCCGGGTCAGCTGGTCACCATAGTCGCCGTAGACGCGCGCCGCCTCACTCGCGTCGGCACTGCCATTAGCGAGCCCTTGCAATGTCCCGATCATTCCAAGTTTGGATGATGAGCCAGGCGACGAGGGCGCGTCAGCATATTCCTGCATCATTCGATCTTTGGCCGATTCTATGGCCTCCGAAACCTTCTCTCCAGAAGGCTCGTCTGTGGCCAGGATACTGAAGATATTATTCGTGCCGCGATAGGTTCCATTACCGTCGGGGTCCAGCCAGCTACTGACCTCCCCTTTGTCCTTATCGTAGGTAACAGGAATATTGAATCCCGTCGTATTTGGCGAGGTACCCCCCACCATCGTCTCGATGTGCGGCGCGAATCCAGTTGCGAGGGCTTGCGTAAGCAAGGGGTTTCGCTCGCCGAGTGTGTGGTTGCCTACGGAGTCGAGACTTGTCAATTCCGACCATCTAGCGCCTGGATCACCACCACCAGATAGGTATTCAGCCGCCGAACTCATGATCTTCCCATGCCGCTCCGCAGCTTTCACATCGGCAGGGTCATTCGGATTCTCGATTGTGGCGGCACCGTCAGCGAACTGAAATAGCGTGGCGGGCGCGGCCCCCTTGTCCGTCCACGCATGGCTGGTGATGTTGTTGTAGAGCTCTTCTTTACCCTCCCCAGTGACCAGCGCCTCGACCGCGACTTTATCCTTGCCAGCGGTGGTGAAGAAGCTATCTACGACACCGTGTGAACCTCCACTTCCGCCATCGATTTGCAGACGTGTACTGCCCACCCAACCGTGGTCGTCATCCTTGTAGTCCTCGATCCCCGCAAGGTATTTCGAGCCGACATCGAGCAGCTTTCGATCGACGTCAGTCCCGACCATATATTGAGGGTCACCGGAGCCGATCATCTTGGCGATTGCCTTGTTGTCGGCGACACCGTTGAGGTTGACTTCCTTGTTGACGAGGTACACCGAGTCCTTGGTCACCAGATCGCTTCTGGTGAGCGAAGACTGCATCTGCTGTGGGAGAACGGCCAGCCCACCTTTGCCCGAGTTACGCAGCTCTTTGTCGTCGGCGGCGACTGGTCCAGCATTGACACCCGGTGTCGACATGATCTGGAACGAGTTGGCGACAGCCTTTTGTGCGTCCGGCGGGAGCTTGCTCACCATCTGCTCGATCTCGCGCGGGCTCTTCCCATCCAAGCTCCGGCTCAGCTCGTTGAGGTACTCCATCTGTGAAGCCGGAATCGTCGCGGTATCACCGCGCTGCAGGGCAGAGAGCTGGTCAGGCGTTAGCTGTCCTGCCTCGATGAGGCGCTGCTGCGCCTCCGGGCTCATGCCCCCAGGGTTGTCGATCAACTGCTGGCCATCGGCCTTGGCCTGTGGCCCGCCGAGCGCAGCCGCAGACACGAACGCCACGCGAAGTTCGGTACGTGCAGCGTTCAGCGCGTCCCTGACGGCGATGTCTGCCTGCATAGCACTGCGCACCGCGCCGTTCAGCTCGGTTTGCAGCGTCTCGAGCTCCTTGGCTTGCTCAGCCGTGGCGTTCTGGAGCGACAGGGCAAGACTGTCGGCGATTTGGTAGTTGCGCCGCTGGGCTTCCATGATCGCGCCGCGGGCACGCAGCAGAGGCGGGTTGATCTCGTCGTAGCCCTGTTTGGCCCGGGTGCCGATCGCCTCCAGTTTGTCGGCGAGCACCTGCATCGTCTTGTTGTCCGACTGGGCGCGGCTCTGGGCTGCGTCGGCCGTCTGCCCGTCCCAGTAGGAGCCGTTGACGGTCGTGACGGCGGCTTGGTACTCGTTGAACAGGCCCTCAAGTTCGGCTCCGACGCCGATCCAGGCATCGCCGAGCTCCAGCAGCATTTCGGGTCGAGCCGTGTCGACCCAGGTCCGTGGATTCACCGCGCTATGCCGTCCATTCGCCGGTGGCCGCGCCATATGTCGCGGCTATCGTATCCGCGTTGGCGTCATCGCGATTCTTGAACTCCCGCGCGACGTTGATCATCACGTCACCGGTTTCGCCCAGGCGTTCCTTGACTGCGGGCAGCAGCGTGTTCCGAATCAGGTCGGCCGTGATCTGCTCACCGACCGCAACCGACGCCAGGGCCGGTGAGCTGGCTGGTCCCGTGGTCCGCTTCGGCTGGACTTGTTCAGCACGCGTCGCGAGTCCGTGCAATGTTGATCCCAGTGTTTCGAGCAATTCGAGATCAGCACGCAGTGTTCCCATGAACCCCCCTGGTCAATGGCGAGTCGATCCGGCACTTGAACCCGGCAACTCTAACAGCGGCGCCCCGCTCAGCGGCATCGTCACGGTCGGCCGGGCACCAGCCCAGGACGACACGGTAGCCTGTATCGACTCCGGTCTGGGAGGCACAGTCGGGACCTTGGGGAGGGCATCGATGACAGGTGAACACGACGTAACCGCCGCTGTGAGCCCGATTCCGGGAGCAGGTGCCATCAACCCGACACAGCTCACGCAACTGGTGAACGCTCAGCAGAAGCTTGTTCAAGCGCAAGCCCGTACCGGCCGCAGCGACCAGGCGCTCGGCGACCTCGGCGCCGGGACCGACGCCGACTTCGTCCAGGGCGCGATGGACTACTTCGACAGCTGGACGCACCAGCGGATCTACGACTCTGTCAACGGCCCCGGCGGCATGAATGTCACCGGTCTGCAGACATTACGTAAGGCTTGGAAGGATGCGTTCACCGAGCTCTCGAACCTGTCGGCATTCACGCAGCTCGGGCTGAACCGCATCTTCAGCGAGGGAAAATGGGAGGGTAGCGCAGGTCAGGCAGGCCTCGCTGCAGCGAGCCTGCACACGCAGACCGCCAATCAGATTGCCCAAGTGTTCGGAACGATGTCGGACCGCATGGATGCTGTGTCGGCGGCCGCGGAGGCTACCCGCGCCGCTGTCCCGCCACCGGCCGCCACCCTTGCGACGATCGATCCGGACGACCCGCTCCAGTCCGTACTGCCGGGCTTGATCAACCCCGAGTACGAGACACAGCTGCGTCAGCAGGCCGAGGCGCAACGTCTAGCCGCCGTCGCCGCGATGAATTCGGTGTACACACCGAACTATCCGCCCACCGGAAGTGGTGTGCCCTCGTACGCGACAGTGTCGAATATCGGTGACCCCGGCGCGAGCGGTGGAACGCAGGGACCGTCGAGCACGACACCGACCACTGCAGCCGGACAGCCGGTGACCGGCGACACGACACCCGAACAATCCGAAGGTCAGCGCCCTGCGACAGTCGGCTCGCCTGGCGACACCGAGGCCGGGAGCATCGCAACGGATTCAGCTGCCAGCTCGCCGGACACCGATACTTCAACGAGCGCGGCGTCGACGGCGACAGCGCCGACCACCCCCGACACGGGAACCCGCACAGGTGCAGGACTTCCGGGCGGTGGCGGAGTCCCTACCGGGGCTGGCGGTGGAACCACCGGCGCACCGATGAATGGGATGCCAGGCGGGACACCTAGAGTCCCCATTGGCTCCGGGGCACCGCCGACAGCCGGGTCCCCGAGCGCTGGGCGCTCAGGCGCGGCTGGCGGAACAGGAGCTGGGAGCACTGGCCGCTCGAGCAGTCACCCAATGGGTCCGATGGGCCAAGGAGCAGGTCGGCGAAGTGGTGGTGGTGACGATGAGAACGAGCATCGCGCGCCCGACTACTTGCGAGGTGTCCAACCGGACTGGCTGACTGGCATCACGGCGCACGCCGGAGTGCTCGGCGAAAATCCGATCCTTGGTGAACCTCGAGACGTTCCTCTTGCACCGCCACGTCCGCTTCCTGCCACTGAGGACACCACTGCTGCCACCCGAAACGACGAGCCTGCCCCCGCCCCCAACACGCCTGCCGCTCCGGAACCGCCGAGCCCGGTCACAGAGCCGCCGGGCAACAACGCCGAAGTGCCTGAAGCAACGCCGAGTACAACAACGGTCACAGGCACGGCGCCAGCGCTCGATGATCTCTTCGCTGAGTACGGTTGGACCACAGACGATTCCACTTCGCCGGATGCCGACCAGACACCTTCGTCACCGGACGGAGTCGACCGGTGACGAAGCCTCCCTCTTGGGATCTGAGCCATGACGAGTTCGCGTGGCTGTGGAAGACCGAAACCGGCTTGGACGCATACGACTATCCCGATCCGATCCAGATCCGTGAGAGTCCGCAGAACTGGGACGAGTATTCGCTGATTGCATCGTCCTTCTCGCGCAAGCATGGCTCCGGGATCGAGCCCGCGCTGCGATCAGCGCTTCGAACGCTCGCCACCTCGACTGTGCGATTGTGCTGCTACGGGACGCTGACGGGGACCGGTCATGTCCTGCGGTCGCATGCCGGACTGACCGACAGGATGGGCGCTGTGCTGTTCCAGCGACCCACCACCCAGAACGACCGAACGATCAGACTGACCGCTTGTCGCCCCGACGACACCCTGACCTACTTCGCCGCGACTCTTCCACCAGCTGAACCCGGTGGCGCGGGCGACATGCACGGTTACACCCCTCGTGTGCGCGGCAATGAGCCCGTCACCACTTGGCTACGATCGAACGACGGACGTCTCCCCGAAGACGAGCGGATCAGAAAACTGTTGCGCCTGAGGCGATCTGCGGAAGGACAGCTCATCATCGAGTCCGGTGTCCGTGCACGACAACAGCTTCCATCTACTTACCTGAGCTGGGCCGACATCTCGAGCGGATTCGCAGCCGGCAGGTACCTGATCGAGGTGACAGAGTCCGACACTGTCGTCACGACGGTTTCACCGACTCTGCTCGTCGGCAAGCTCGAACAGAAGGTCCGGTTGCTCACCAACGCCTAGGGCATCTCAGGCGCGACTCGCGGCTACAAACTGGAGCTGTACTTCAGTTTGACCCGGTGAACGGCCCGGAGATGACCGGCCCAGTAAGCGGCGCAAGCCCGCTCCCGCGAACGGCGACAGGCTCGCTGACCGAGTACTGCTTAGTTGCGCAGGCTGGCGGATGATCAGTGTGCGGTTGAGCGGCGGGCGTTGAGGGCGTACATGATCAGGGCGCCGAGGGTGGCGCCGACCGGCCAGGACAGGGCGGTGATATTGCCGGAGTCGGGGGCGAGGGCGACGACCACCGCGACCGGACCGGCGATGCCGAGCGCGATCAGCGCCTTGGGGTTGAAGCCGCGGGTGTACCAGTAGCGTCCGGTGGGCTGGTCGCTGTAGAGGTCGGCCTGGACGGTGCGCTGGCGGCGCACCAGGTAGTAGTCCACCACCAGGATGCCGAACACCGGACCCATCAGGGCGCCGACGCCGCCGAGGAAGTAGATGATGAAGTTCTGGTTCTCCCACAGCTTCCACGGCAGCACCACGATCGACAGCAGGGCGGTGATCACGCCACCCGTACGGAACGAGATGTACTTCGGCGCCGCGTTGGAGATGTCGTAGGCGGGCGAGACGAAGTTGAGCACCACGTTGATGCCGACGGTCGCGGTGGCGAACAGCACGGCCGCGACGACCACGATCACGTCGCTGTCGATATCGGCGACCAGGGCCACCGGGTCGGCGAGCACCTTGCCGTACACCTTCAGGGTGGCCAGCGCGATCACGATGGACAGCACAACGAACGCGGTCTCGTTGAACGGGATGCCCCAGGCGTTGCCACGCAGCACCGCCTTGCGACTGGGCGAGAAGCGCGCGAAATCGGCGTAGTTCACCAGCGGACCCGCCATGAACGCCACCATCAGGAACGCCACGCCGACGAACGTCGCGACGGTCGCGCCGCCGCTGAGCGGCTCCCCGGCCCGCGCGTTGAAATCGATGCTCCAGTCGGCCTTGCCGAGAATCCAGATCGCCAACGCGATCATCCCGATCCAGACCGCGGGTCCGGCGAAGTCGGAGGCCCTGCGCACCACCTCCATGCCGTAGTTGATGATCGCCAGCTGGACGGTCCACAGCACCAGGAACGCGATCCAGCCCAGCGTGGACAGGCCGAGCACGTCGTTGTTGGTCAACGATTCGAGCCCGGGCGCCACGCGCAGCAGCAGGATCATCAGCGCGGTCGAGGCCAGGTAGGTCTGGATGCCGTACCAGAACACCGCGACCAGGGCCCGTAGCAACGCGGGGATATTGGCGCCGAACACCCCGAACGCGCCACGGGCGAAGACCGGGAACGGCACCCCGACCTTCTGCCCCGCGACGCCGATCAGGTTGCTGCCCAGCCACAACATCAGGACACCGGCGAACAGCGCGAGCATCGTCTGCCAACCGGTCATGCCGAGGGCGAGCATGCCGACGGCGAAGCCGTAGCTGGCGATACTGTGCGCCGAGGTCATCCAGAGGCAGAAGATGTCCCAGGTACGCCAGGTCGCCGTCTCCTTGGTAGTTGGTGCCAAGTCGTCGTTGACCAGCGTGGAACCGCCCGGCGCGTCATCGGACCGCCGTACCCGAGTTTCTTTGACTTCCTCCAGGTCGTGAACGACCTGGATTCCTCCTGAACCTTGCGGTTCTACAGTGGGTTCCTGTTTCACAGGGACGTGCCTTCCGCTAGGCGGCGGGACTTACCGTCCCTCCGCGGGCGTTTCGACTCTCCGCCAGCCCGGCGGCGAGTATGTTCTTCGCGGCGTTCAAGTCTCGGTCGTGGCACGCACCACATGCGCACACCCACTTCCGGACATGCAATGGCTTCTTCTCGCTCACCACACCGCAGGCTGAGCACAAACGCGTCGAAGGAAACCAACGGTCGACCTGGCCGAACGTCCTGCCGTACCGAGTGGCCTTCTCGGCCAACATGCGGGTGAACATGCCCCACCCGGCATCGTGGACCGACCTCGCCAAACTTGTCCGCCCGAGACCTTTCACACACAAGTCCTCCACGAACACCGCTTGGTTGTCGCGGATGATCGACGTGGAATGCTTGTGCGCCCAGTCCCGGCGAGTGTCGGCGACCTTCGCGTGCGCTTTCGCGACCTTGATTCGAGCCTTCGCCCGGTTGTTCGAGCCTTTCTCCTTGCGTGACAGCAACCTTTGTGCCTTGCGCAACCGGCGCTCGGCTTGTCGCAAGAACCTGGGTGATTCGATCGTGTGGCCGTTGGACATGACCGCGAATGTCGCCAAGCCCAAGTCGATCCCCACCTCGGACTCCGCTGGCGGGAGCGGTGAACCGCAGACCTGAACGACGAACGACACGAAATACCGGCCCGCCGGGTCTTTGGTCACCGTGACCGACGAAGGGTCTGACGGCAGTTCGCGCGACCAGGCAACCCTCAACTCCCCGACCTTGGCCACATACAGCCGCCCGTTCGAGCGCAGACTGAACCCGTTGCGAGTGAGCCGAATCGATTGCCGATTGTCCTTGCGCGACCGAAACCTCGGTGGCGCCATCGCGCCCTTGCGCTTGCCGGTGACCGCAGCGAAGAAGTTGCGGTAGCCGGTGTGCAGGTCGGCCAAAGCTTGGATCAGTACAACCGACGACACCTCGCCCAACCACGCACGCTCGGGTGTCCTCTTCGCCGCGGTAATCACCTGGGTTTGCAGCGCCGAGTCCTTGATGTAGGGCAACCCGGCGGCGCGGGCCCGCTGCCGTGCACGCAGACCGTCGTTGTACACCACCCGCGCGCATCCAAACGCCCGCGCCAACGAATTCTGTTGTCCAGGCGTGGGATAAACGCGGAAGTTGTACCGGAGCTGCACGGCTGAACCCTAGCGTGATCCACCGACAGGCTTGACGCACGATCGCGACACCGCAGGACCGGGCTTGCACGCCGGGTTTTCTGGTCATCACGCTGGTTCTTCGATCGTGCTAACTGTTCCGCGGAAAACCGAGGTCGATGCCGCCGTGGCTCGGATCGAGCCAGCGGGAGGTGATCGCCTTCTCCTGGGTGAAGAAGGCGAAACCGGTGGGGCCGTAGGCTTTCGCGTCGCCGAACAGCGACGCCTTCCAGCCGCCGAAACTGTGGTAGGCCACCGGCACCGGGATCGGCACGTTGACGCCGATCATGCCCACGTTCACCTGCCGCTGGAAGCGCCGCGCTGCACCGCCGTCGTTGGTGAAGATGGCGGTGCCGTTGCCGTAGGGCGAGGCGTTGATCAGCTCGACGGCCTGCTCGAACCCCTCGACCCGTACCACCGACAGGACAGGGCCGAAGATCTCGTCGCGGTACACCGCCGAGCTCACCGGCACCCGGTCGATCAGGGTGGGGCCGAGCCAGAAGCCGTTCGGGTCGCCGTCGAAGCTCGACTCGCGCCCGTCGACCACCAGCTTCGCCGCGTCGGCGACAGCGGTGTCGAGGTAGCCGGCCACCTTGTCGCGGTGTTCGCGGGTGATCAGCGGGCCCATATCGCAGCCGCGGCGGCCGTCGCCGGTGCGCAGGTCCTTCATCCGCTCGGCGATACGCGCCACCAGGTCGTCGGCGACGGACTCGGTGGCCAGCACAACGCTGACCGCCATGCACCGCTCGCCCGCCGACCCGAATCCGGCGTTGACGGCGGCGTCGGCGGCCAGATCGAGGTCGGCGTCGGGCAGCACCAGCATGTGGTTCTTCGCCCCGCCGAGGGCCTGCACGCGCTTGCCGTTCGCGCTCGCGGTCCGGTACACGTACTCGGCGATCGGCGTCGAGCCGACGAACGAGATGGCCCCGACCTCGGGATGGGTGAGCAGCGCGTCCACGGCCTCCTTGTCGCCGTGCACCACATTGAGCACCCCGGCCGGGAGCCCGGCGTCGGCGGCGACCTCGGCCAGCCAGTTCGCCGCCGACGGATCCTTCTCGCTCGGCTTGAGCACGACGGTGTTGCCCGCCGCGATGGCGATCGGGAAGAACCACAGCGGCACCATGGCCGGGAAGTTGAACGGGCTGATGATGCCGACCACGCCCACCGGTTCGCGCACCGAGTACACATCGACCCCGGTCGAGGCGTTCTGGCTGAACTCGCCCTTGAGCAGGTGCGGCATCGACAGCGCGAACTCCACCACCTCGAGCCCACGCGCGATCTCCCCTGCCGCGTCGGCGAGCACCTTGCCGTGTTCGGCGGTGAGGATCTCGGCCAGCGCGTCCTTGCGGGCATTGAGCAGTTCGCGGAAGTTCAGCAGGAAACGGTGCCTGGTGGCGATCGAGGAATCGCGCCAGCCGGGCAGCGCGGCCGCGGCGGCCTTGACCGCGGCGTCGACATCGGCGGCCGTCGACATCCGGACCGTACGGCGCGGCACGCCGAGGGCCGGGTCGAATACCGGTGCGGTACGGGTGGATTCACCGGTCCACGGCTTGCCGTCGACCCAGTGCTCGAGTGTGTCGGTGGGATGCGTCATCGGATCTCCAAAGGGTTGGCCAGTACTTCACTCAGCGCGGCGACGGCCTCGGCGACCTCGGCCTCGGCGACCACGCAGGGCGGGACGAAATGAATCCGGTTGTCGGCGCCGAACACCAGCACGCCCCTGGCGGCCAGCCCGGCCTTGATCCGCGCGATGGTGGCGGCGTCGACCGGCTCGCGGGTCGCCTGGTCGGCGACCAGCTCGATCGCCCAGAACACGCCTTCGCCCCGCACCTCGCCGACGATCGGATGCTCGGCGGCGAGCTTGTCCAGCGCGGGGCCGATCACCGTGCGCCCGATCCGCTCGGCGTTGTCGACGATGCCCTCGGCGGCCATGGTGTCGAGCGCGGCCACGATCGAGGCGGCCGCCAGCGGATGCCCGCTGTAGGTCAGGCCGCCGGGGAAGACCCGGTCGTCGAAGGTGGCGGCGATGGCGTCGGAGATCACCACGCCGCCGACCGGCACGTACCCGGAGTTCACGCCCTTGGCGAAGGCGATCAGGTCGGGGGTGACGCCGTAGCCGTCGAACGCGAACCACCGTCCGGTGCGGCCGAATCCGCACATCACCTCGTCGAGGATCAGCACGATGCCGTAGCGGTCGGCGATGGCGCGCACCCCGGCCAGATAGCCGGGCGGCGGCACGAGGATGCCCGCGGTGCCTGGCACGCTCTCCACCAGGATCGCCGCGACGGTCTGCGGCCCCTCGGCCTGTACCACCCGTTCCAGATGCCGCAGCGCGCGTTCGCTCTCCTGTTCCGGCGTCTGCGCCCAGAACTCGCTGCGATACAGGTAGGGGCCGAAATAGTGGACGTGGCCGCGCG
Organism: Nocardia sp. NPDC060259; assembly: GCF_042728775.1. NCBI lineage: Bacteria > Bacillati > Actinomycetota > Actinomycetes > Mycobacteriales > Nocardiaceae > Nocardia > Nocardia sp. NPDC060259. Next base: position 60,083 of record NZ_JBHXAY010000024.1, on the reverse strand, counting down.
CGTACTCGTTCGGCATCCGGCGCCAGTCGCCGGTGGCGACCACCGCCGCACCGGTATTGCCGTGATAGGACCGGTAAGCCGAGAGCACCTTGTCGCGACCGGTGTGCAGGCGCGCCATCCGGATCGCGTTCTCGACGGCGTCGGCGCCGCCGTTGGTGAAGAACACCTTGTTCATGCCGTCCGGGGCGCGCTCGGTGATCCGCGCCGCCGCCTCGCCGCGCTGCAGATTCGCCACCGCCGGACCGATGGTGGTCAGGCGGGCGGCCTGCTCGGCGATCGCGGCCGTGACCACCGGATGCTGGTGTCCGATATTGACATTCACCATCTGACTGGCGAAGTCCAGGTACTCGCGGCCCGCGTGGTCCCACACCCGGCAGCCGCGGCCACCGGCCAGCACCATCGGATCCAGGCTCGCCTGCGCCGACCACGAGTGGAACACGTGGGCGCGATCGAGTTCGTAGGCGCGTGCGTCCAGGTCGACGCCGACCGTCGCCCCGGTCATGCCGACACCGTCGTCGCGGTGACGGCCTGGCGCAGCCGCGGGATCACCGTCTCGCCGTAGACACGCAAGGTCTCCTCCTTGTTGTCGTGTTGCAGATAGCCCGCGAACTGGTCGACGCCGAGATCGGCGAGGGCCCGCAGTTTCGCGATGTGCTCCTCGGGGGTGCCGAGCACGCAGAAACGCTCGACGATCTCGTCGGAGACGAAGTCGGCGTGGGTGTTTCCGGCTCGGCCGTGCTCGTTGTAGTCGTAGCCGTGCCGATCGGCGATGTAGTCGGTCAGCGCCTTCGGAACGCCGCCGCCGGTCCCGTACCTGGTCACGATGTCGGCGACGTGGTTGCCGACCATGCCGCCGAACCAGCGGCACTGCTCACGCATGTGGGCGCGATCGGTGCCGATGTACATCGGCGCGGCGACGCAGATCTTGATCGAATCCGGGTCGCGGCCGGCGGCTTTCGCCGCGGACCTGACGGTCCCGATCATCCATTCGGCGATATCGAGATCGGCCAGTTGCAGGATGTAGCCGTCGGCGACCTCGCCGGTCAGCGCCAGCGCCTTCGGCCCGTACGCGGCGACCCAGACCTCGAGGGACGAGCCGGTGCTCCAGGGGAATTGCAGTGTGCTGCCGTTGTATTCGACCGGGCGCGAGTTCGCCAGTTCGCGGATCACGTGCACCGATTCACGCAGGACGGCCAGCGTGGTCGGCTTCCCGCCACCCACGCGCACCGCCGAATCGCCGCGGCCGATCCCGCAGATCGTGCGGTTTCCGTACATCTCGTTCAGCGTCGCGAACAGCGAGGCGGTGACGGTCCAGTCCCGAGTCGCCGGATTGGTCACCATGGGTCCCACCGTGATCCGCTTCGTCTCGTGCAGGATCTGGCTGTAGAGCACATACGGCTCCTGCCACAGCAGATGCGAATCGAAGGTCCACAGGTGGCTGAAGCCGTACGCCTCGGCCAGTTTCGCCAGGTGCACGGTGCGCGCGGCCGGTGGATTGCACTGAAGTACCGCTCCGAATTCCATGGCGTCTCCTCAGATCAGGTACTGACACGGGTCACGGCGCACGAACTTCCCGTCGCCCTTGCGGCCCCGATATTCGCCGTCGGCCACCAGGACCTTGCCGCGGGAGAGCACCACGTCGACGTGACCGTCGATCTCGTAGCCCTCCCAGGCCGAGTGGTCCATGTTCATGTGGTGGGTCTTGCCCATCCCGATGGAGGTGTGGCCGTTCGGGTCGTAGACCACGATGTCGGCATCGGCGCCGGGGGCGAGAACGCCCTTGCGGCCGTAGAGGCCGAACATCCGGGCCGGGGTGGTCGAGGTGATCTCGACCCAGCGCTCCAGGGTGATCCGGCCCTCCACCACGCCCTGATACATCAGGTCCATCCGGTGCTCCACCGAGCCGATCCCGTTGGGAATCTTGGAGAAATCACCGATTCCCATGTCCTTCTGTCCCTTCATGCAGAACGGGCAGTGATCGGTGGACACCATCTGCAGGTCGTTGGTGCGCAACGCCTGCCACACCTGGTTCTGGTGGTCCTCCTCCCGCGAGCGCAGCGGCGTCGAGCACACCCATTTCGCGCCCTCGAAGCCCGGCGCGCCGAGGTTGTCCTCCAGCGAGAGATACAGATACTGCGGACAGGTCTCGCCGAAGACGTTGCGGCCACGATCGCGGGCCGCGGCCAGCTGCGCCACCGCCTGTTTCGCCGAGACGTGCACCACGTACAGCGGCGCGCCGGTGAGGTCGGCGAGCATGATCGCGCGGTGCGTGGCCTCCTCCTCCAGCTGCCAGGCCCTGGCCACTCCGTGGTAGTACGGATCGGTCTTGCCCTGGGCGAGCAGCTGTTCGACGAGCACGTCGATGGCCGGACCGTTCTCGGCGTGCATCATGGTGAGCAGCCCGGTGTCGGCGCCGGTCTGCATGGCCCGCAGGATCTGCGCGTCGTCGCTGTAGAACACGCCGGGATAGGCCATGAACAGCTTGTAGCTGGTGATGCCCTCGTCGGGCAGACGCCGCAGCTCCGCCAGCGACTCCTTGTTCACCTCGCCGATGATCTGGTGGAACGAGTAGTCGACGGCGCACTGCCCGGCGGCCATCTCGTGCCAGGTCTGCAGGCTCTCCGGCACCCGCTCACCGAACTTCTGCACCGCGAAGTCGATGATCATGGTGGTGCCGCCCCAGGCGGCGGCCCTGGTGCCGGTCTCGAAGTCGTCCGCGGCTGTGGTGCCGCCGAACGGCATCGACATGTGCGTGTGCGCGTCGATACCGCCGGGGATGACGTACTTGCCGCTGGCGTCGACGACCGTGTCGACGGTCTCGGCGAGGTTCGCGCCGAGCACGGTGCTGCCGGGTTCGAGCAGCGCGACGATGCGTTCACCGTCGACCAGCACGTCGGCCGCGCCACGCCCGGTGGCGGAGACGACGGTTCCGCCGGTGATCAAAGTCGTTGCCATGCTTACCCTCCCGTACTCAGGGCGCCACGATGGCGTCGTAGGAATCGGGGCGGCGGTCGCGGTAGAACTGCCAGTCTCCGCGCACTTCGCGCACCACATCCAGGTCGATGTCGCGGATTACCAGCTCGTCGGTGCCGGTGGAGGCGATGTCGCCGACGAAGTTGCCGCGTGGATCGACGAAATACGAACTGCCGTAGAAGGTCACCGCGTCGTCGCCGAATTCGGCTGTCTCGGTGCCGATCCGGTTGTTCGCGGCGACGAAGTACTGGTTCGCCGCGGCGGCGGCCGGCTGTTCGAGTTCCCAGAGCCGGTTCGACAGACCTGGTTTGGTGGCAGAGGGGTTGAACACCAGTTCGGCGCCGCCGAGTCCGAAGGCGCGCCAGCCCTCCGGGAAATGGCGGTCGTAGCAGATGTAGACGCCGATCTTGCCGACCGCGGTGTCGAACACCGGATAGCCGAGATTGCCGGGGCGAAAGTAGAACTTCTCCCAGAAACCCGGCAGGTTCGGAATGTGGTGCTTGCGGTATTTGCCCAGGTAGCTGCCGTCGGCATCGATCACCGCCGCGGTGTTGTACAGCACCCCTGGCTGCTCTTCCTCGTACACCGGGAGCACGATCACCATCTGATGCGCCCGCGCCAGTTCGGCGAACCGCTCCGTGGTCGGGCCAGGCACCGATTCGGCGTATTCGTAGTACTTCTTGTTCTGCACATTGCCGAAATACGGCCCGTAGAACAGTTCCTGGAAGCAGATGACCTGCACTCCAGCGGCCGCGGCCTCCTCGACGAAGCCCTCGTGCTTGGTGAGCATCGACTTCTTGTCGCCGGTCCACGTGGCCTGGGTGATGGCTGCCTTGATTGTCGTCACCTGTCGATCTCCTACCGAAGTTGGTTATGTTATCTTCGACGGTAAACATTTCCTGAATATTTCAGTCAGTGCCGGAAGTGTAAATCTCGCATCGAGATCGAGAAGTGGAAATGAACGACCGGATTCAGATCGATGACCCGACGCCCGCCGGGATCGCCGGGGCCATCGCCCGCCTGATCACCAGCGGAGAGCTGCGTCCGGGTGATCGGCTGCCGACGGTGCGGGAGCTGTCAAGCCGTCTGGGCGTGAGTCCGGCGACCGTCAGCCACGGCTGGCGGGCACTGGCCCAGGCCGGGCTCGTCGTTTCCCGGGGGCGCAGCGGCACCTTCGTCGCCGAGGGCGGACACCGCCCACGGCCCACCTCCCGCACCGACGGTATGACCAAGGGCGCCACCTCGGCGCGGCTCGACCTCTCGCTGGGCACCCCCGACCCGCTGCTGCTCCCCGAGATCGGCACGATCCTGTCCCGGCTGGCCACCGGTGCCGAGACCACCGACTACCACCAGGCGCCGGTGGTACCGGAGCTCGGCCGGCTACTGCAGGCCGACTGGCCGACCAAGTCCGGAGCGCTCACCGTGGTCGACGGGGCCATGGACGCCGTCGCCCGCAGTCTGCAGGCGGTCGTCCGCTTCGGCGACCGGGTGATCGTGGAGGACCCCACCTTCCCGTACATCCTCGACTACCTCGACTCCATCGGCGCCGAGACCGTCCCGGTCGGCATGGACGAACAGGGGCTGCTACCCACCGAATTCGCCCGCGCACTGGCTACCGGGGCCACCGCGGCAGTCCTGCAACCGCGTGCGCAGAACCCGACCGGCGCGTCGATGAGCGCCGACCGCGCCGCGGAACTGGCCGACATCCTGCGTCGCGGCGAACACCGGTGCATGGTCATCGAGGACGACCACTCAGGTCCGGTGGTGCCCGCTCCCGATGTCAGTCTCGGGCGCTGGCTGCCCGACCAGGTGCTGCACGTGCGCAGCTACTCCAAATCGCACGGGCCGGATCTGCGGATCGCGGCACTGTCGGGCCCGGCGGAGGTCATCGACCGGATCGTCGCCACCCGGGTACTCGGCCCCGGCTGGACACCGCGCATCCTGCAGCGACTCCTGCACGAGATGCTGCGCGACGAGACCGTCACCCGCACCGTCGAATTCGCTCGCGACCAGTACCAGGCCCGGCGCCGGGCCCTGGTCACCGCGCTCGGCGCCCACGGTGTGCGGGTCGCGGACGGCCAGGGCCTCAACGCGTGGCTACCCGTCGCCGACGAGCGCAGCGCCCTGGTCCACCTGGCGGCCAACGGCATTCGGGTCGCACCGGGCGGACCGTTCTTCGCCGCCGATCGCGGACACCCCGAGGCGGTGCGTGTCACCATCGCACCGCTGACCGACGCCGTCGACGAGGTGGCCGCCGTCCTCGCCATGGCCGCGCGCCCCCGCCAGGCCGAGTACTTCTCGCTCGGCGACAGCACACACTGAGCGCGAACGACGGAAGCCCGCCACCGAATCCGGTGACGGGCTTCCTTACCGGCCGAAACCGGGAACTACCGACTTACTTGCGCAGGGAGGCCGGGACCTCGAAGCGCGAGCCGAACTTCTTCGCCAGCTCGTCGGCGCGGGCCACGAAGGCCTCCTGGCCACCGGGGTAGCCCACGATGAACTGGTGCGAGCCGCCCGACCAGGCCGGGAAGCCGATGCCGAAGATCGAGCCGATGTTCGCGTCGGCGGTGCTGGTGAGCACGCCTTCGTCGAAGCACTTCTGGGTCTCGATGGCCTCGGCGAACATCATGCGGTCCTTGAGGTCCTGGAAGGTGACACCCTCCGGGAGCTCACGCTGCGAGTTGTAGATCGAGCGCAGCTCGTCCCACAGGCCCGTGGCCTTGCCGTCGACGTAGTCGTAGAAGCCAGCGCCACCCAGCTTGCCGGTGCGGCCCTGCTCGTCGACCATCTTGTTGATGACCTCGGCGGTCTTCGCGGACGCGGCGTTGAGCTCGCCACCGGCAGCAAGGATGGCCTCGGAGGTCTCCTTGTAGATCTTCTGCATGGTGGTGAAGTTCAGCTCGTCCGACAGCTTCAGCGGCGCGGCCGGGTAGCCGGCCTGCAGGCCCGCCTGCTCGATGGTGGCCGGGTCGACACCCTCGGCGACCATGGAGATGGCCTCGTTGATGAAGGTGCCGATCACGCGCGAGGTGAAGAAGCCACGGCTGTCGTTGACGACGATCGGGGTCTTCTTGATGGCGAGGGTGTAGTCGTACACCCGGGCCAGCGCCTCGTCGGAGGTGTTCTTGCCCTTGATGATCTCCACCAGCGGCATCTTGTCCACGGGGGAGAAGAAGTGGATACCGATGAAGTCCTCGGAGCGCTTGACGCCCTCCGAGAGCAGGGTGATCGGCAGGGTCGAGGTGTTCGAGCCGAGCAGGGCATCGGCGTCGACGATGTCCTCGATCTCCTGGAAGACCTTGTTCTTGAGCTCGGGGTTCTCGAACACGGCCTCGATCACGAAGTCGACGCCCTTGAAGTCGGCGGCGTCCGCGGTCGGGGTGATGCGAGCCAGCAGCGCGTCGGACTTCTCCTGGGTGGTCTTGCCACGCGAGAGCGCCTTGGCCTCGATGGCCTCCGCGTAGCCCTTGCCCTTGACGGCGGCCTCGATCTTGACGTCCTTGAGGACGACCTCGTAGCCGGCCTTGGCCGAGACGTAGGCGATGCCGGCGCCCATCATGCCGGCGCCGATGACACCGATCTTCTTGATCTCACGCTTGGGCACATCCGCGACGGACGGACGCGAGCCGCCACCGTTGATGTGGTTCAGGTCGAAGAAGAACGCCTGGATCATGTTCTTCGCGACCGGGCCGGTCAGCAGGTGCGTGAAGTAGCGACCCTCGATGGTCAGCGCGTTGTCGATGTCGACCTGCGCGCCCTCGACCGCCGCGGCCATGATGGCGCGCGGGGCGGGCATGTTGGTGCCCTTGATCTGCTTGCGCAGGTTGGCCGGGAACGCGGGCAGGTTCGCCGCGAAGGCCGGGGTGGACGGGGTGCCGCCGGGGATCCGGTAGCCCTTCTTGTCCCACGGCTGCGCAGCCTCGGGGTTGGCCGCGATCCACGCCTTGGCGGCGGGCAGCAGCTCCTCGACGGAGGAAACGACCTCGTCGATCAGGCCGATTTCCTTGGCCTTGGTGACGCGGTGACGCTGGCCCTGCAGCAGCACCTGCATCAGCGCGTTCTGCAGGCCGATCATGCGCACGACGCGGGTCACGCCGCCGCCACCGGGCAGCAGGCCGAGGGAGACCTCGGGCAGGCCGATGGCCGAACCCTTGACGTCGGCCGCGACGCGGTAGTGGGTCGCCAGCGCGATCTCCAGGCCACCGCCGAGGGCGGCGCCGTTGATGGCGGCGACGACCGGCTTGCCGAGCTGCTCCAGGCGGCGCAGCGGGGCCTTGACGCCGTCGAGCATCGCCACGACCTCGGCCGCGTTGTCCGGGCCGACCTGCATCATGTTCTTCAGGTCGCCGCCGGCGAAGAAGGTCTTCTTGCCGGAGGTGATGACGACACCGGTGATGTCGTCCTTCTCCGCCTCGAGGCGGTCGACGGTCGCGGCCATCGAGGTGATGTACGCGTCGTTCATGGTGTTGGCGCCCTGGCTGGGGTCGTCGATGGTGAGGACGACCACGCCGTCGGCGTCCTTCTCCCAGCCGATGATGTTGTCAGTCATAGTTTTTCGTTCTCTCCTATGAGAAGTTTCGGCCGGGAATCAGACGCGCTCGATGATGGTGGCGACGCCCATGCCGCCGCCGATGCACAGGGTGATCAGGCCGTAGCGCGCGTTGCGACGCTCCAGCTCGTCGAGCACCGTGCCGGTGATCATCGCGCCGGTGGCACCCAGCGGGTGGCCCATCGCGATCGCGCCGCCGTTGACGTTCAGCTTCTCGTCCGGGACGTTGAGGTCCTTCTGGAACTTCAGCACCACGGAGGCGAACGCCTCGTTGATCTCGACGAGGTCCATGTCCTCGATCGTCAGGCCGGCCTTGGCCAGTGCCTTCTTCGCGGCCGGGGTCGGGCCGGTCAGCATGATGGTGGAGTCGGCGCCGGAGGTGGCGGTCGCGACGACGCGGGCGCGCGGGGTCAGACCCGAGGCCTTGCCTGCCTCCTCGTTGCCGATCAGCAGCAGGGCGGCGCCGTCGACGATGCCCGAGCTGTTGCCACCGTGGTGGACGTGGTTGATCTTCTCGATGTAGGTGAACTTCTGCAGCGCGACGGCGTCGAAGCCACCCATCTCACCGATGCCGGCGAAGGAGGGGTTCAGCTTGCCCAGGTCGGCGGCGGTGGTGCCGGGACGCATGTGCTCGTCGTTGTCGAGCACGACGAGGCCGTTCTGGTCCTTGACCGGAACGATCGACTTGGCGAAGTAGCCGCCGGTGGTCGCCGCGGCGGCCAGCTCCTGCGAGCGCACGGCGTAGGCGTCGACGTCATCGCGGGAGAAGCCCTCGATGGTGGCGATCAGGTCGGCCGAGATGCCCTGCGGCACGAAGTAGCCGTCGTAGTTGGTGGCCGGGTCCAGCGCCCAGGGGCCGCCGTCGGAGCCCATCGGCACGCGCGACATCGACTCGACGCCACCGGCGATGACGAGGTCGTCGAAGCCGGAGCGAACCTTCTGCGCAGCCAGGTTCACAGCCTCGAGGCCGGAGGCACAGAAGCGGTTGAGCTGGAAGCCACCGACGGTGTCGGGCAGACCCGCGATGGTGACCGCGGTGCGGGCGATGTCCATGCCCTGGTCACCGACGGGGGTGACGACACCGAGGATGAGGTCCGAGATCTGGTCCTCGTCGAGGTTGGGGAAGCGGCCACGCAGCTCCTGGATCAGACCAACAGTCAGATCGATCGGCTTGACCGAGTGCAGCGAGCCGTTCTTCTTGCCGCGGCCGCGCGGAGTGCGGATGGCCTCGTAGATGTAGGCCTCTGTGGTCATATCGGAGTGTTTCCTTCCTTGGGGTGCGGTGGCCGCACGAACGCCACGACCATCCGTCCTGACGCCGTACAAATCCCGGCAAGCACCAGCGGAGCATAGAACCATGCCCATCCGGCGTTCCCGGCCACCCGTTCATACTACCGTGGTGTGCGAACTCCGGTTAACTTAACGTGGTCCGGCGGGTGGCTGTCAACCATCCAGACTCTTCGCTCCGAGCTCGTTGCGCAGCAACGCCAGAGCGACCTCGTCCGGGTCCTGCCGATCACCGGGCGCCACCGGCACCGCCGCGGCGGCCAGCATCTCCTGCTCCTCTTCCGGCGTCGGCGGCGCCAGCACCGCGTCACCCGGCCTGCCACCGCGCCCGGAATCACCACCGGACCGGCCCGAATCCGACCCGTACCCCTCCTCCGGACCCGGGTCGTCGGGTAGATCGGGGAAGTCGGGCGGCGGGATGTCGTCGTCGGACACCGGCTTGGCCTGCCCCGACGCACCCGCCTGATTCCCGTTGGCCTGACTCGGCCGGGAGAACTTCGGCCGCCCGGCCGGCTTGGCCTCACCCCGCGCCGGCGCGCTCGCCACCTTCGCCGCCGGACGCGGCGCGGGCGCCCCCGTCTCCCAGCGCACATCCAGCTCGCGCCCGAGCACCGCGCGCACCGCCGACCGCACCGCCTCGATATTGCGCGGATCGGACAACCGCTGCGCCAACGGCGGACTCTGATGCGCGAACACGATCACATCACCCTCGGCCCGCGACACCGCCGCCCCCGACAACAGAGCCTGCAACGTCGGCCCGAACTCCCGCACCTTCCCCTTGATCTCCGCCCACGCCCCGTCGACCAGCGCGACGAGATCTTCCACCGGGGCGGCGGGCGCCTGCGGGGTCACAGCCGCCTGCTGGGCGGCGGGTGCCTGCGGGGCTCCTGCCACCTGCGAGGCCGAAGCTACCTGGGAAGCCCCTGCCATCCCCGAAGCTGCAGCTGCCTGCGAAGCCGAAGCCGCCTGCGAAGTGGCAGCCGCTTCCGAAGCCGCCGTGGCCCCGACCGCCTGCGAGCCGGCAGCTCCCTGGGGAGCCGCGGGTGCCTGCGTGGCGGCGGGCGCCGGTCGGCCAGCGGATGGAGACGGAGCCTGCGGGGGCGAATCAACTTGCAGTGCTGGGTTTTCCGAGCCATCGGCGTACGTTTCGCCAGATGGCTGGGTGCCCAGATCGGCAACTCGCGACGCGGGCACGGCCGTGTCGCCTGTCGCCGACCCGGCGTCCGGGCTAGCCGGGGCGGCGGCATCGGCCAGCTGCTCCTGGATGTCGATCGACCGCCCGGCAGACGACCCCGTGTCACCCGCAGGACCGACTCCGACTCCGGCTTCTGCCGAAGATGCCTGAGAGACAGAGTTTTCCGACGCCACGCCGTCGACAGGCTGTGCGGCAGTCCCGCGCACGGGCTGAGCCGTCGGCGGATTCTGTTGCGCGCCCGGCGGATTCTGCTGCGTGGCAGCCGAGCTCTGCTGCCCGACAGGCGGGCCCTGCTGCTCGACAGACGAGCCCTGCTGCGAACCCGGCAGGTTCTGCTGGGCACCCGGCTGGTTCGGCTGCGCGAACGGCGCGCCCTGCTGCGAACCCAGCACGTTCTGCTGCGCGGGCGGCACGTTCTGCTGCGCAGGCGGGGTCGCCGGAGCCTGCGCAGCAGGCTCGACTGCGGCAGCGGGGGTGCCTGCCACAGCCGCAGGTTGTTGACGGGTCGGCGCGGGCGATCCCGGTCCGCCTGCGGCCGCTTCCTTTTCGGCGCGGGCAGCAGCGAGAAGTTCCGCGCCGCGGCGGCGAGTCTCCCCACCTGCGGCGGGTGCGACCGGACGCTCAGCCGGTGCGGACGCACGCTCGGCGGGCGGTGCACCGGCGGCGGGGCCGGGGCGCGCGGGAGCGGCGGGGATGGCACCGCCCGCGAATCCGCGCTCCAGGCGTTCCAGGCGCTGCAACGTCGCGGACTCGGTGTCGGAGACCGAGGGCAGGAGCATGCGGGCGCAGATGACCTCGAGCAGGAGGCGGGGGGCTGTCGCGCCGCGCATTTCGCCGAGGCCCTCGTGCAGAAGTTCGGCGTAGCGGGTGAGGGTGGCGGGGCCGAGGCGTTCGGCCTGCTCGCGCATGCGGTCAAGGACGTCGCCGGGGCCGGAGACCAGGCCGCGCTCGACGGCGTCGGGGACCGCGCGCAGCAGGATCAGGTCGCGCAGGCGCTCGAGCAGGTCGACGGCGAAGCGGCGCGGGTCGTGGCCTGCTTCCATGACGCTGTCGATCGTGCGGAACAGCGCGGCGCCGTCGTCGGCGGCCAGCGCGTCGATCGCGTCGTCGATCAATGCCACGTCGGTGACGCCGAGCAGCGAGACCGCGCGCGGGTAGGTGACACCATCGGGCCCGGCACCGGCGAGCAGCTGGTCGAGCACGCTCAGGCTGTCTCGCGGCGACCCCCCACCGGCCCGGATGACCAGCGGATACACCGCCTCCTCCACCGGCACGTGCTCCTGCTCGCAGATCTTGCCGAGCAGGCCGCGCATGGTGGCCGGCGGCAGCAGCCGGAACGGATAGTGGTGGGTGCGCGAACGAATGGTCGGGAGCACCTTGTCCGGCTCGGTGGTGGCGAAGATGAAGATCAGGTGGGCGGGCGGCTCCTCGACGATCTTGAGCAGCGCGTTGAAGCCGGCCGTGGTGACCATGTGCGCCTCGTCGACGATGAACACGCGATAGCGCGACTCGGCGGGCGCGTAGAACGCGCGATCGCGCAGCTCACGGGTGTCGTCGACGCCACCGTGGCTGGCCGCGTCGAGCTCGATGACGTCGAGATTGCCCGCACCGCCGGGGCCGAGCGCCACGCAGGAGGCGCAGACCCCGCACGGCGTCGAGGTCGGGCCCTCGACACAGTTGAGCGAGCGCGCGAGGATACGCGCGGAGGAGGTCTTACCGCAGCCGCGCGGACCGGAGAACAGATACGCATGGCTGATCCGTCCGGTATCCAGCGCCGTACTCAGCGGGTCGGTGACATGCTCCTGACCCACTACCTCAGCGAACGTCGCCGGTCGATACTTCCGGTACAGAGCCACGGCCCACAGGCTACCGCCGCCCACCGACAGGCGGATGAGCGGCCGACGCGTCGCCACGTCTCCCGGAACTCGTCGCGAAACTGTGACACAAATCACAGTTCAAGTACAGGTTTGGACAAGGCGGGCAAACCCGGTCGGCCGGGCGCAACAGCTAAGCAATCGACTGCCCGCCACGCGGCGAATCCAGCCTGGATCGGCGATCGATCCTGGTTACGACGAGAATGCGTACTCCATCCCCGATTGACCAGGACTTTCTGGATGTAACGAAACAATCAATGGTCGTGACACCAGCGCAAGCCGCTGGCTACCGTGGACCTCGGCAACTTCGGTGGCCAAACCTTCATCAGGTTGGTGGCCCCGGCCGGTCCCTCATCCCGGCCGGGGCACAACCTTCGCGCACCGTATCGCTCCCCCACCGCCGACCGGAGGAACGTTTCACCGTGCTGTCGTGTGATGACATCGCAACCGCCTGGCTCGCCCACACCGACTTCGCGGGCGACCACGCCGCTGTCGGCCTGCTGAGCAGGGCGATCAGCCCCCAGGACTTCGACATAAAGCGCGATTCGCTGCCCGTCGCCGCCGCGGCGGACCCGGCGACCGCCGCGGCCATCCTGCAACTGCTCGAACGCGGGCAGGTGCCGACGATGGCGGCGATCCGCACCCTCACCGCGCAGAACGAGATGCGCCGCGAGGCCGAGCGGATCGAACGCCTCGGCAGGCGCGCGCAGCGCAGCATCGACGAGTTCGGCCGCATCCTGGCCAGACTCGCCGCCGCGCACTGGTCCGCGCACGATATCGGCCCGACCAGGCGCGACATCCTCGCCGACGCCGAGGTCACCGAGCTCATCGCCGAGCGGGTCGGCGAGATCGCGCCGTCGGCGGTCAAGCATCTGTGGCTGATCGAGCGGGCGCAGCGCGCGGGCTGGATCGCCTCCAACGCGAGTCCCGGTTCGCTGTGCCCGGCCCGCCGCTGGCACACGACCAAGTACGGCAATCGGGTGTCGCAGAAACCGGTCAACATGATCGGGAAGCTGGTCGCGGGTTTCGTCGTCGAGCACACCGCCGAGCGAGGCAGGCCACCGAGCTGGGCCGCGCTCGCCCGTGATTTGCGCGACGACCGCGGCAGGCGGGTCTTCTTCGACGTGGCCGACGCGCACGCCCAGCGGCGCTGGCTGATCACCGCCGAATGGCTCGCCGACGGCGATGACCAGCCCGTTCCCGGTAAGCGCGGCACGAGGGCACTGGCGAAGGAGAACCGGAGCTAGAACCCGGCCGACACCAGCGCACGCGGTGAGCATTCGGTAATTTCCACGCAACGCAATCACGCGTGGAAGGAGTTACCGTGCCCGCAACGATCGATCCCGCGGCCACCGCCTGGCTACTCGCGGCTACCGCCATGGTGCTGTTGATGACGCCGGCGCTGGCCGTTTTCTACGGCGGGATGGTGCGCTCCACCGGCGTGCTGAACATGCTGATGATGAGCTTCATCGCGATCCCGCTGGTCACCGTCGTGTGGCTGGTCGCCGGGTACAGCCTGGCCTTCGGTGACGATGCGGGCGGCGGCCTCATCGGCAACCTCGAGCACGCGGGCCTGGCCGGAATCAATCCCGGCTCCGTGCGCGGCACGATCCCGGAACTGCTGTTCGTCACCTTCCAGCTGACCTTCGCGATCCTCACCGCCGCCCTGGTCTCCGGCGCGATCGCCGACCGCGCCAAGTTCGCGGGCTGGATGGTCTTCGTTCCGCTGTGGACGCTGGCGGTGTACGCGCCGATCGCGCACTGGGTGTGGGGACCCGACGGCTGGCTGTTCGATTTCGGCGCGCTCGATTACGCGGGCGGCCTGGTGGTGGAGATCGCCTCCGGCGCTTCGGCCCTGGCACTTGCCCTGGTGCTCGGCCCGCGCATCGGCTTCAACATCGACGCGATGCGCCCGCACAATCTGCCGTTCGTGCTGCTCGGCGCCGGTCTGCTGTGGTTCGGCTGGTTCGGTTTCAACGCCGGTTCGGCACTCGGCGCCACCGGCACCGCGGCCGCGGTCTTCCTCAACACCCTCGTTGCGGGCAGCCTCGGCATGCTCGGCTGGCTGATCGTCGAACAGATCCGCGACGGCAGGCCGACCACCTTCGGCGCGGCCTCCGGCGCGGTCGCCGGTCTGGTCGCGATCACCCCGTCCTGCGGCGTGGTCAACACCCTCGGTGCGGTGATCGTCGGCCTGGCCGCCGGCATCGTATGTTCGTTCGCGGTCGGCTGGAAACACAAGGCAGGCTATGACGATTCGCTCGACGTGGTCGGCGTGCACTTCGTCGGCGGCATCGTCGGCACGATCCTGATCGGCCTGCTCGCCACCGAGGTGATGACCGGCGGTGTGAACGGCCTGCTCTACGGCGGCGGCTTCACCCAGCTCGGCAAGCAGCTCGTCGCGGTCCTTGTGGTCGCGGCGTACGCGTTCGCGGTGTCGTTCGTGATCGGCAAGGGCATCGACAAGGTCATCGGCTTCCGGGTCAGCAAGGAAGACGAAACCGCGGGCATCGACTTCGCCCTGCACGCCGAGACCGCGTATGCCGAAGGCGTGCACGGCAGTTCCCCCCGCCGGTTCGGCGAGGGCTGATCCGCCTCTCCGCGTACTCAGGCCAGACTCGCGCATCCACACCAGCAACGTCGGCGGCCGACTGTCCAGCGCGGGGTGAGTCAGCCCGTGCCCGGCGAGTTACCCATGTGCTCGGGAAATATCGCGGGACTCGTCAGCTCACTTCGCTTGCGCCGGCCGTGAAGGTGTTGCATTTGGGGGTGAGATTCTGGTCGAGGCCTGCCTCGAACCACTGACCACCGTGCTCGGAGGTGCCGTGATCGCGCATGTCACCCGGCCCGTCACCGCGGCCGTAGGAATCCTTGGTGGCGACGGTGACCTGCGCGGCCGACAGCGAACCGCCGCCCTTCGACGAGGCGATGAACATGCCGTCGAAGCAGTTGGCCTGCAACTCGACTCGGCGCGAGAGCTCGAGGCCCTTGGGTGAGCGGGCGCCCGCGTCGACGCGTTCGCTGTTGGCCTTGCGCAGGATGCCCGACTGGGCCTGCACGTGGTGGCCGTACTCGTGCGCGAACACCGACAGGTACACGACCCAGTTGTCGCGGAACTGGTCGGTCTGCAGCTGGCTGATCGGCATGTAGATGGTCTTGTTCGCGGCGCAGTAGAAGGCGGCGAAGTTGCTCGTCGAGCCGGTGCACGGGGTGGTGATGCCCGCGGTGGTCGCGGTGACGCTCAGCGTCGGCGACTCGAACGGCAGATTGTTCTCGGCCAGCAGCGGTTTCCACGCCGATTCCAGGCAGCGGGCAGCCGATTCGAAGAACGCGCGCGCCTTGTCGACCTGGGTGCTCCACGGCGCGTAGTCGCAGGACGCCGGAACCAGGGTGCCGTCGGCGTCGGTGAGCAACGGGTTGTCGCTGGTCGCCGCCGGTGCGGTGCCGGGCTGCGGCTCGTAGGTGGTGCTCGGCTTCGGGCCGATCGCGCCGATCCCGACGTCGATTCCGGTGTTGACGGCGAACTTCACCAGGCCGCCGACCACCAGGAAGACGATCACGAGGAACAGCGAGGTCAGGCCGCCGCGGCGCTTACGCGGCGGCGGGGTCGGGCGGCCGGGCGGGCCGTAGGGCATCGGCGGCGGACGGTAGCCCGACGGCGGACCGTAGCCCTGCCGCGGTCCATAACCCTGTGGATAACCCTGGGGCTGTTGATAACCGGGCGGGCCGTAGCCGGGCTGTGGTCGATAGCCCGGCGGCTGGCCATAGCCAGGGGGCGGCGGAACAGGTCGTCCACCTGGGCCGACCGGGCCATAACCGTACGGTGGTTGGGTCACGTCCCCCGTACCCCCTCGTCTAGTTCGTCGCCGACAGCCGCTGACGCAGGATAGCAAGCTGTCTAGAGTAAGCAGCCATGCTGACTTTTCGGGGGGGCGCCGCAGGCGCGCTGCTGCTCGCCGCGGCGGGTGTACTCGCGGCCCTGCCGGTAGCCAACACGGAGCCCGCGCCGATCGGCGTCACGATCACCGCCGACCTCACGCTGACCGAAGCCGGTGTGCTCGAGGTCACCGAGACGGTCGGTGTGCCCGCCGACGGAAATTTCACGATGGCACTTCCCTTGCGCCTCAAGGTCGGTGACGACGTCGAACGCGTTTTCAAGGTCACCGACGTCACCGCGAGCGGCGCCGGCACCGCGACCACGGTCGACGATCAGTTCGTCGTCGAAGCGAAGCCGGGTGAATCCAAGTTCACCTACTCGGTGCACAACACCGTCTCCGACGTACCTGGCACCCAGGTGTTCCACTGGCTCGGCGTGGTCGGCGCCGATATCGCCGCGCTCGATGTCTCGGTGATCAGCCCCAGCTATCAAATGGGCATCGTCGACTGCAAACTCGGACCGGCGGGCAATGCCAAGCCGTGCGCCGATGTGCACACCGAACCCGACGGCGTGCTGTACCTGAGCCAGCGCGATCTGCGTAAGGGCGACGCGATCGATCTCACTCTGCAGCTGCCGCCCGGCACCGTGCCGGCCAACGCCGATGTGCGCGGCGGCGATTCGAACGGGTTCTTCGCCTTCACCGCGCCCGTGTTCGCCGCCTTCGGCGCGCTGCTGCTCGCCCTGGCGGGCATGATCGCCTACGTGCTGCTGGCCAGGAAGCGGGCCGCCGCGGCGCTCGCGGGCAGCGACGCGTTCGAACCCCTTGTCCAGCAGGGCGGCCGGGTCGACTTCACCTCGCCCGACGGCGTGCTGCCCGGCGAGGCGGGACTGCTGCTCGACGAGCACGTCGACCCGGTCGACATCGCCGCGACCGTCGTCGATCTCGCCGTCCGGCGCTACCTGTGGATCACGCCGGTGAACGCCCGCGGCGAGGACGACTGGCGGATCAGCCGGGTCAACGCGCCCGACGACCAGCTGCGCGACTACGAGCGCGTCGTCTACGACATGCTGCTACCCGAGGGCACCGACACCGTCGCCGTCCGCGAACTCCGCGCGCCCGGCCGCATGCAGCTCGAGCCGGTCCGCGCCGCCATGCGCGCCGACGCGGTCGCCACCGGCGCCTTCGCCGACCCCAAGCAGCGCGCGCTCCCCCGCTGGATCGGCGTCGCCCTGATCGCGCTCGGCGTGATCGCCACGGTCACCCTCGCGCTGACCTCCGGGCACGCGCTGGTCGGCGTCGCCATCGCCCTGGCCGGTGTCGCGGCGGTCCTGCTGCCCAACTACCTGCCGACCAGGACAACCCTCGGCGACACCGTCGCCGGGCGTGTCAGGGCCATGCAGCGCGGGCTGGATGCCGTTGCCCGCGAGCAGATCCCGCCGATCGATCAGGAAACGGTCTTCTCCCGCGCCCTGCCGTACACGGTGATCAGCGGCCGGGCCGACAACTGGATCCGCGCCTTCCGCGACATGGACCCGTCGGCCGACTCCCAGCCCGGCCTGTACTGGTTCGCCGGCTACGACCGCGACCGCAACCTGCACCGCTTCGCCGGCCAATTCCCGTTCTTCATCACAGCGTTGGAAGGTGCGTTCAACCCCCGCTGAGCGGACGGTTCGCGGCCCTCTCGAGGGCTCGCGAACCGCCTGCTAGATCCTGCGGATGGCCGCCAGCGGGTCCGCGTAGAGCGCGCTGAGCGAGGTGACCACCGCGGCGAATTCCTGTACCTTGCCGCCGAATCCGCTGATCCGGATGTCGGTGGGCGGCAGCTGGGTGCTCTGTGTGAACGCCCTCGCCACGTGCGGCAGCGCGGGCCGGTAGCCGGTGAAGGCCTGGCCGCCGAGCACGACCCGGTCGGGGTTGAGCATGTCGCGGACCAGGGCGACGGTCTGGCCGAGCATCGTCGCCCGCTCCGCGAGCAGCTCGCGCGCGCCCTCTGACCCGGATTCCGCTGCGCGGTAGAGGTCGGCGATGGTCGTGCCCGCGGTTCCGTTGTGCGCCGGGATGATTCCGCGGCCGACCGCACGGGCCTGCAGGGCCCGGTCGCCGACGGTCACTTCCAAGCAGCCACGTCGCCCGCAGGTGCACTGCACGTCGGAGCCGGTAGGCAGGTGCGCGATGGAACCGGGACCGTTGTTCGGGGTGTGCACCCGGCCGTCGAGAGTGACGGCGATGCCCGCGGTCTCGCGGACATAGAAGTAGAGGCTGCTGCCGTGCTGGGTGGCCGGCAGTTCGGTGTCGGGTTCCGGCCTGCGCGCGTCGAAGGTCGGCAGCAGCAGTTCCGAGGCGGCCATCGCCTCGACGTGCGGGGCCACCGAAACCGGCAGTTCCAGCACATCGCCGAGGACCTGCCCGATCGGCGCGCCCTTCCAGTCCAGCTTGGGATGGTCGACCACGCCGGTGTGCGGATCGACGCGCCCGCCGATGGCAACGCCGGCCCACAGCGGTGTGCGCCGATGCCAGCGCTGCAGGAACGCCTTGGCGCTGCGGGCGACGGTGGTGACCGCGAACTCCTGGCCGGTCTGCGGGGTCGCGATGGCGAGACCACCGAGAATGCGTCCGCGCAGGTCGGCCGCGACGATCTTGGTCGCGGCGGCGCCGACGTGGATACCCAGCGTCAGATAGGCCTCGTGGTCGATCTCGAACGGCACCCGGGGCCGCCCGACCGCGCCGGCGGCGGTCAGATCGGGACGCTCCCGCAGCAGACCCGCCGAAAGCAGCGACGCCACTTGCCGATTCACGGTGGCGATGCTCAAACCCGTGGCCCGCGCTGCGTTGTCGCGCGAGACCGGCCCGGAGGCGGCGGTCCGCAGCACGGCGGCGGCGGGGTTGTCGCTGCGGCGCAGCTCAGGGGCGACCACGGGACGCGAAACCCGGGGACGACCGGCGGCCGCCCGGCTGACGGGGCGATCGATGATGGGAGTAGACATATGAAGTTCCTTGCTGAAATCCCGTTGTCCCAACGGAATTGCCGACACGTATGGCGTGGCAGCTCGCGAGCCGGAGACGGCCCAGCTGCAGCATCAGGAACGACAAAGTTCACGCGTCAACGGCAACCGCAGACCCAGCGCGGCGGTCACGTAGGTGACCCGCTTGGCGGTGAGATGGTTGCCGGACATAACAATCAAGTTAACACCGAATCCGGACCCATCCAAGCCGAACCGGCGGATTGTGCCGCGCGGCACACCATTTCCCCAGGTCAACACCCCTGTCGTGGGAGCGCAAAAGCGCCCCATCCGGCGGACCGGATGGGGCGCTCGCGCGTTGCTCGGCTACTTGGCCGGTGCGGTGAAGGGTGCGTTGATGGTGGTGAAGTACTGGATCGCCGCACCGATCGCCACCGGAGCAGTGACGAAGATCTGACCGGCCAGGGTGCCGAGGGCGCCGACGGCGATGATGCCACCGATGCAGCCGACCACGGCGGCGGGCAGGAACGGGCCGAACAGACCGATGATGGTGGCCGCGGCGACGGTGGTGCCGACGATGCCGCCTAGGACGCAGCCCACCGTGGCGCCACCGAGGCCGCCGACGAGGGTGCCGACCGCGGCGCCGAGCGAGATGGTGGAGGTCAGTCGCGACCAGGCCGCGACCTCACGGTCGTATTCTGACTTGAACGGCGCCTTGTCCTCGAACGGCAGGGCGACCGGCTTGTAGACCGCCTTGGCCGGGTCGAGCTGCGGGGTCAGGGTCGCGGTGTTGCCGGCGATCTCGGCCGCGATCGGCAACTCGAAGTCGTCGAGCCGGAACGACAGCGGAGTGGCCGCGACGGTCGTGCCGTCGGCGGCCTTCACCTTGAACGCGCCTTCCTCGACGACCAGCGAACCCGCGTCGGTGGTGATGACTGACGTGCCGTTCACTTCCTGGGCGGTGAAGCCGACGGGAGCATCGGCCTGCGGGGCCGGCGCCGCGACCGAGGTGCCCGTGGCAACACCGGTTGCCATGGTCAGGAGCGCCGCAACCACGGCGAGCTTCCTCATCTTCATAAAACTGCCAATCCCTCATCTGTCGTGGAGCTGTTCGAGAAGCAAGCTTCGAGCAAACCCACGCTGGTGACGAGGGAAAAACGCAGGCAGATCGTAACTAGGAATTCATACCGGCGGACTTCGCGGCCGCTTTCGCCTGTTTCTTGAATTCCCTTACTTCGGCGAGTGTTTCGGCATCGACCACATCGGCGACCGAGCGGCGCGACCCTTCGTCGCCATAGGATCCGGCCGCTGCGCGCCAGCCGTCGGGATGCACGTCACGCTGCTTACCGAGCAGCGCGAGGAAGATCTTCGCCTTCTGCGCGCCGAATCCGGGCAGGTCCTGCAACCGGCGCAGCACCTCTTTGCCGTCTGGATCGCCCTCGGTCCAGATGTTGGCGGGCACGCCGTCGTAGTGCTCGATCACGTACTGGGCCAGCGCCTGCGCGCGCCGCGCCATCGACCGCCCGTAGCGATGGATGGCGGGCGGCGTCGCGGCGAGTTCCTCGAATTCGGCCGGATCGGCGCCGGCGATCCGGCGCAGATCGAATCCGTCCATGCGCTCCGCGAGTTTGCGCGGACCCCGAAACGCGTGCTCCATCGGATACTGCTGATCGAGCAGCATTCCCAGCAGCAACGCGAAATCATCGGTGCTCAGGAGTTCGTCGGCCTCAGGGTCCTGCGCGAGACACAGCGTACGAGTCATACATTCATCGTGACACAATTCACCTATAGCCTCTGAGTCCATGCTCACCAGGACCGAGGTTCCCACGATGGCGGTAAGTATGACCGACTACACCCCACGCCCTGACCGCTTCGATCAAGCGGGCAAGAACCAACTGATCGACGCTCATGACCTGGAGGTCACCCAGCCCGGGATGCGCAGGCTACGGGCCTGGAGCCACCATGCGCTCGGCTTGCGGCCGGGTGAGAGTGCCCTCGACATCGGATCCGGTACCGGCTCGGAGGTGTTCGTCTTCGCCGACGCCGTCGGGCCGACCGGCACCGCTGTCGGCGTCGAACCCGATCCGAACCTGATCGCCTCGGCCGAGCGCAGGGCCGAGGAACATGGCTCGGCCGCGACCTTCGCCACCGGTGACGCCTACGGCCTGCCGTTCGGCAACGACACCTTCGACGCGGTGCTCTGCGAACGGGTGTTCCAGCATCTGACCGCGCCTGCGCGCGCCGCGGCCGAGATCGCCAGGGTGCTGCGGCCAGGTGGCCGCGCGGTGGTGGTCGACAGCGACTGGAAGACGGCGATCGTGCATCCGGGCGACCACCGGGTGGTCGGCGCCGTGATCGACACCCTGATCTCCTCGACAACGAACCCGCTGTCCGGGCGCAGGCTGGCCGGTCTGCTCAGCGATGCCGGCCTGGTCGTCGACGAGATCGGTTCGCACGCGCTGGTGCAGGACCGCAGTGTGGGCGCGGGCGCGCTGGTCAGCCGGATCGCCGAGCTGGCCGTGCTGCGCGGGACGATCACCGCCGCCGAGCGGGATCAGCTCGTCGCCGACCTGCAGGCGGGCGCCGATCGCGGGGATGTCCACATCTCGGTCACCATGTTCGGCGTGCTGGTGCACAAGCCTTCCTGAGCCGAAGCCGGGCGCGCGGGTGTGCGCGCCCGGCTCGTAGAACTCAGTGCTGGGCGAGCAGTTTTTCTGTCGCTGCGAGCAGCACACAGGTAGCCAGGCCGTCCATCGCCTTCTCCAGTTCCGGCAGCTGCGGGAAGGAGGGGGCGATGCGGATGTTCTTGTCCTCGGGGTCGTTGCCGTACGGGAACGCCGAGCCGGCGGCGGTGAGGGCGATGCCCGCGTCCTTGGCCAGCGCGATCACCCTGGCCGCCGTGCCCTCGAGCACGTCGAGGCTGATGAAGTAGCCGCCCTTGGGCTCGGTCCACGACGCGACCTTGGAGGCGCCGAGGCGATCCTCCAGAATGCGGCGGACCAGCGCGAACTTCGGCTCGAGCAGCCTGCGGTGCTTCTGCATGTGCTCGCGCACGCCCTCGGCGTCGGTGAAGAAGCGCAGGTGCCGCAGCTGGTTGAGCTTGTCGGGGCCGATGCTCTTCTTCGCCGCGTGCGACAGGTACCAGTCCAGGTTCGCCTTGGACGCGCCGAAGAAGCTCACGCCCGCACCGGCGAAGGTGATCTTGGAGGTGGAGGCGAACACCAGCGGCCGGTTCGGGTTACCCGCCGCCGCGGCCATGCCGAGGACGTCGAGCACCGGCGCCGCGGTATCGGTCAGCGGGTGCACCGCGTAGGCGTTGTCCCAGAACAGCCGGAAGTCCGGCGCGGCGGCAGGCATCGTAACCAGCTCGCGGACAACCTCTTCGGAGAAGACGGCGCCGGTCGGGTTGGCGTAGTTCGGCACCGCCCACAGGCCCTTGATCTGCGGGTCGTTTGCCAGCAGCGTCGCGATGGCCCTGGTGTCAGGGCCGTCGTTGTTCATCGGGATGGTGATCATCTCGATGCCGAGCGCCTCGGTGATCGCGAAGTGCCGGTCGTAGCCGGGGGCCGGGCACAGCCACTTGATCGTCTCCTCCGCCGCCCAGCGGCGCGGCGAATCCGGGGCGCCGTAGAGCATGGCGAAGACGATGTTGTCGTGCATGAGCTCGAGGCTGGCGTTGTTGCCCGCGATCAGCTGCTCGACCGGGATGCCGAGCAGCTCACCGAAGATGGCGCGCAGTTCGGGCAGGCCGTTGAGACCGCCGTAGTTACGGCAGTCGGTGCCGGACCCGTCGCGGAAATCGCCGTCACCGGGTAACGCCAGTAGGGACGCGGACAAGTCGAGTTGTTCCGGCGATGGCTTACCTCGGGTGAGATCCAGCGTGAGCTTCTCGGTCTCGAGCTTCGCGTAATTCGCGGTCTGGGACTCGTGCTCGGACACGAGTTCCGCGTGGCTCATCAAACCGATCTGCGTTTGCCGGGGCATCCTGGGCAGCCTTTCGAAGCAGCAAGGTGGGGGTGCACGCTGCGCGTGCCGACACCCGCAACGTTACCCGGCGGTTGCTCGGAATCGGTGGGGTATCCGGGGCCGGATGAGGCTCGCACACTGCGAAGGTGCGTAGGCCGATCGATCAGGCGGGGATCCCCAGAAAATAAAGGGGACCCCGCGCACCCGGCAGAGCCCGTTGACCCTTGCTGCCTTCCGGCCCTGGGGGAGTTCACAGGATGCGCGCCGCGCGGGATCCGTCGGCCAGTGTAGCGGTTATCGGGCCGACTAGCGATCGGGGGGATCGAACAGCAGGTCGGCGGCGCGGGCCATGACCTGAACGCGGGTGCGGCCCTCGTGGTCGGCGGCGAGGAAGTGGCCGCCGATCACCGCGCAGAAGGCGAGCAGGCTGCGGGCTTCCACTTCGTCGGGATCATCGCAGAATTCACCGATCGTCTCGCGCAGCAGCGCCATTCGACGATTGTCGACCCGGCGCAGGCGCTCGGCGACGTCGTCGTCGCGGCGGGCCCAGTCGCGGATGGCGAGATCGATCGGCAGCAGCCGGTTGCTGGAGAAGGTGAGCACGCCCGCCAGCCGCGCCTTGGTCTTCGGGTCGACCCCCGCGTGCTCGACCTGCTCGATCACCTGGTCGACGGCCTCGCTCTCCCACGCCTCGAGCATGGCGACCAGCAGCGCGTCGCGATCGGCGAAATAGCCGTAGAACCCGCCCTTGGTGACGCCGATCCGCTTGGCCAATGCCTCCACCCTGACCGCGTCGACACCCGAGGAGGCCAGGACTTGCAGGCCTTCCTCGACCCATCTCGACCGGGGAGTTCGCGCGACGCCCACGACGTGTTCCACCTCATATCGCTCGGCTTCGACCGCCACCCGAGCGGCCCGAGCCCCCAGTGTACGTATCCGTATAGTCCATGGATCCGCCCTGACCGACCCGACCCGTTTTTACACCGGGGCACCAGGACCGCTATGCTGCTCCACGGAGGATTCGCCTAGTGGCCTATGGCGCTCGCCTGGAACGCGGGTTGGGTTAACGCCCTCAGGGGTTCAAATCCCCTATCCTCCGCCACAGCAGGGCCCTGATCGGTTCGCCGGTCGGGGCCCTGTTCGTTTAATCGGTGGATCTGTCGGTGGGCTTCCGTAGAGTGAGCCCCGACAGTGCGGGAGACCCCCACCACACCCACCGCCGGTGTCGCCGCCACGGTCACAGATGTGTGCGTGCCGACACAGTGGAGTGGGTACCCAACCCCAGTGCCCGTCCGTAAACGGACGGCGTGTGCCGGTCGATGTTTACCCGACGGCGCCCCTCGAGACTTCAGAAAGACATCATTCGTAGTGAATACAGCACCTGAAACGAGCATCGGTCGCGACGCGACCGGGCCGATCCGGCTGATGCTGCGTGACCGCCATGCCGCCACCGGCCCGATCGACGGCGCCTGGTGGCCGCGCACCGATCAGCCGATGACCGAGCTGCACCAGCTGGTGCACGCGGTATCGCCGCGCATCGGCAAGCTCGCCCGCCTCGGATTCGACTGGAACGCCGTCGATTCCGCTGACGACGCCAAGGGCGAGCAGGCCTCGCGCATCATGCACGTGGTCGGCAGCAATGGCGCCGCGCTGGCGCTGCTCGTCATCCCGGCGGCGACCGAGGCGCCCGCCGCCCGCAGCCAGATGCGCTGGGCGGCAGGCAAACCGCGCATCCAGGATCCCGCGCCCGCCGAATCCGCGGCCGACGGGCCGCGCACCCTCGTCCAGACTTAGTTCATCGGTCGCTGGTGTAGGTCGGGTCGAAGTCGCGCGGCGCACCGCGGCGGCTCAGCAATCGGTCGAACCACTCACCGAGAACGACGCCCGCCGCCAGCGCGCAGCCCACACCGAACGCGCCGAGAATCTGCCCGAAACCGAGCAGCGTTTCGTCCTCGAGCAGGGCGTACAGCCCGCGATACACCTTCAGGCCCGGCAGCAGCGGCGTGATGCCGGCGACCGCGACGACCAGCGGCGGCGTCAGCGCCCGGCGCGCCATCAGACCACCGGCCAGACCGACCAGGGTGGCCGCCATACCGGAGGCGACGACCGGTCCGAACCCGATGTCCTGCGTGCCGAGGAAGGCCATGGTGCCCGCCGCACCGCTGAGCCCGGCCGCGAACAGGGCACGACGCTCGGCATAGCAGGCCAACGCGAAGGCGATCGCCGCCACCGCACCGGCGCTCAGCTTGATCGCCAGAAATTCGGTGTCCTGGCCCGCGCCGGCCGCGATCTCCGGCACCGCGATCCCCAGCATCGTCGAAATCCGCAGCGCCAGACCGATACCAGCGACGATGCCGCCGGTCATCATCACCACCTCGAGCATGCGGGCCGCCGCGGTGATCGGCGCGCCGGTGATGGCGTCCTGCACCGAACCGACCAGCTGCTGCCCACTGAGCAGCACGGTGATGCCCGCCGCGACGATCAGCGCGGCGTCGGCTCGCCAGTGATCACTGAACGCGGCCAGCGCGATGGCGGGCGCGGCGGCGATGACACCACCGATCATGTGCTGGAAGAAGATCGGCAGGCCGAGTTGATGCAGCGCCCGGTTGACCACATCGATCAGCGCGGTCGTCGCGAAGCTGATGGCGGCGAGCAGAACGCCGCCGCCGAGCAGCACCGCGATCGCGGCCGCCAGCAGCGACCAGCCCGCCGTGGACACCCATCGTGGATACGGGTGCCGCGACGAGACGATCTCGTCGAGCGCCGCGTGCGCCTGGTCGACTGGCACGACCTGGCTGCGGATCCGGCGGGTCAGGCGGTCGACCGCGGCCAGCCGGGTGAAGTCGAGCGAGCGGTACTTCACGATCCGCATATCGCTGGCAGGCGGTAGCCGGGGACCGCGGTCGGCCCAGATGCGGATCGCGTCGAAGGTGACGTCGATATCGCATTTGTCCAAGCCGTAGGTGGAGGCGATGAAGCGCACCTGCGCCGAGGTGTCCACGACACCGGTACCCGCCGACAGCACCACCTCACCCACCCGCACCGCCAGGTCGAGCACCTGCGACACCTCGGCGTCGTCGGTGAGATCGATCGGCTGCAGCGGGGTCGGCGCTGCGGTGATGTTGTCGGCGGTGGCGCGCTGCGAGGGCAGGACGAACGGCCTGCGCAACCGCCACCGCTGGCGCAGACCTGGGCGTTCGGTGATCGTGCCGCCGTCGCCTTCCGCCGCTGGGTCCGCACTCATACCATCGACGGTAACGGCGTTCGCGGCACGTTCGTCATCTCGCAACGAGTTCGTCAACGTGTCGCGTTGTCACGGCGCGGTCAGCTCAGATGTCCTCGATCAGGCCGGTGCTGTAGGCCGTGGCCGCCAGGTGCTGCAGGCAGCGCGGACCACACCCGTCGTGCTGAGTCAGCACGAAACGGGCCTGCTGGAGCGAAGAGATGGGAGAATCGGCCACGCAGTCGGCATGTGCGCCGCGCCAGTGGTCTTCGCGACCCCTGGCGGCGGCACGCGATGACGGCGGGTCTGGTGCGGATGTGTCCAGCAGGGTGTGACGGTAGGGGCCGGCGATGGAGGCGATGACTGTATGAACACCGGGACGGGGAAGGTGATCCAGGAGCGGCGGCGGTTGCTCGGGCTGTCGCAGCCCGCGCTCGCCACCGCGATCGGGGTGAGCTCGCGGCAGATCACCCGGTACGAATCCGAGGAACAGTCGCCGACGCTGCCCGTCGCGATCCGGCTGGCCGATGCGCTGCAGATCTCGCTCGCCGAATTGGCAGGCATCGTCGACAACCGGATCGACCTGGCGGGCCGGTGGTGGGCAGCCTGGCAGAAAGCGGCGAACCACGGCGACGAGGTCGAGGTAACGCCGGTGACCATCCGGCACGAGGGCGACCACCTGCTGATCGACTCGGCCGCCGAAACGCCTGCGGCGCAGGACGACCCGGCCACGCAGATGCGGGGCGAGATGCGGGTGTGGGACGGTGACGCGCTCACCGGCTGGGTTCGCGGCATGGACGTCGGGTGGCCGATCGGCACCATCTACTACTCGCTGCATCCCCAGGGCGCTCATGCCGTCGGCTCGTGGACGACGAAGTCCCGCGCGGACGGTGTCGTCCGCGGCTGGAGCGCCCTGGCCAGGGAGAAGTCCGACGCCGAGAAGCTCCTGTCGGAACTGGTCCGCACCGACGGCACGGTGGAGTCGTGGCCGGGGAGTTCGCGCTCGGACTGAAGCCGTCGCCGGATGTCGTGCACGCTCGGCCGTCCGTGGTCCGCGGGCGGCAGGAGTAGCAGGTAGCGGGTCAGCGCTCCGAATACGAACAGTCCCACAGCGATCCACAGGTAGATGTCCATCTGTCCCCTCCGAACCAGTCGGTGCTGCACGGGTGACGCGGTATGGTGGCGTCGAAGCCACCGCAGCAAAGTATGGTCGCCGTCAAGACCTTTTGGACAGCAAAAAGCGTCTACAAACGTCTACAGTTCTCTACGATGGGTCCATGTCCAGTCGGGGCGAGCAGGGGAACGGCGAGACCACCGTCGTCGGGGCACGGTTGCGACAACTCCGCGAAGAGGCCGGCCTATCCCTGGCCGCACTGGCGACCCGCGTCCCCTACTCCCGGGCGGCGCTCGGTCACTACGAAACCGGAACGCGCGCAGTGCCGTCCGAGGTGATCGACTGGTACGAACGGGTGCACGCGCAATCGGCGCCCGCCCTCCCCGCGACCCGTCGACGCGACCCACGCGCCGCCGACGCCGCCCTCGCCGACGCGATCGCCGCCGAACTCGGCGCCACCCGCCCGCTCATCGAGATCGGCAGGCCACACCAGACCGGCACCGGCTACTTCTGCCCGTTCCGCATCGACGGCCTGATCGAAGGCGAGGCAACGGGCACCGATCCCGCGACCGCACTGCATTCGGCCCTGCGCGCCATCGGCATCGAATTGCGCCGCACACGCGACTAATGTGCCGCGACGACCGCGGCCAGCGACTCGCCGAGCAGGGTCAGATAGCGATCCGGATCGGCCAGGAGCTCGGCATCGAAATGTACTGACAGCGTGATGGTTTCGCCGATGCCGTGGACCCCGTGGGTGAGGTGCATGACGGTACCGATGGCGGGGAAACCACCGGTGAACAGGACGGGAGCGCCCGCGAAGGCGAGATCGGCCGCGCCGCGGTAGACGCTGGAGACCACGGTGTTGCCGTCGAGGGCGTCCGGGACGCTGTTCAGGTCGGCGCGCGCTACGTCACGTGCGGCCAGCATCGCCGGGACCGTCTCGCCGACCCGGTCCTGTACGGCGAGCAGTGGATTCAGTGCGCGCTCGCGGCGGGTGGCGAGGTCGGCGGCGATCAGGTCAGCGCGGACGGCGAGGTCGGGTTCGCCGATGTGCAGGTCGATGGACAGGCCGCGGTAGTTGTTGCGCGCCGTGCCCGACGCCGGCACCGCCATCGGCAGGGCGGTTCCGAGACGTTCGGGCCGGTCACCGTGTTCGGCGAGGTACGCCGACAGCGCTTGCGATATGGCTGTCAGGGCAACGACTGTGACGGTTCGGCCGGGCACCCGCACAGCCGCGGCGTCGACGACCAGTAGCCGCACCCGGTGATCGAGCGCGGCTACCGGCCTCGCCGGGTTGACCCGGCACGGCGCGAACCCGATTGTGGCCGCTGGCACCTCGCCCGCGGCCGTACGCTCCGCCAATTCCCGCTGCGCCTGGTAGGCGGCGTAGCCGCGCCGGACCGTGGTGACCAGTTGCCGGGGAAAGCGCAGCACGCCAGACACTCTCGAACCGGCCGCCCATGCACAGATCTGTCCACAGTAATCCACAGGCTGTGCAGGAGTTTTCACAGGTCCGACCGGGCGATTTGCCGAGTTATCCACAGGTTCACCGGGAGAGCTGGGGACAACTTCACCGGCCGCCGCCTGCGCGAAGAGTGATCGCGCGACGGCGGCGGCGCGGGTGCCGTCGGCCAGGGCGTGCGAGAGCTGCAGCACCACGACCAGCGCGGGCCCGGCCGCGACCGGCGCATCACGCACGGCACGGAAAACATGGACGCGCCAAGGGAATTCGGTAGCGTCAAGGCCGGTGCCCAGAAGTTCGCCGAGGCGGTCGAGCAGGAAAGGCCAGCGCAGACCGTCCGGCCGATGGGTCACGAATTGCTGGGACGTGAATTCGGCGGGCTCCCACCGGGGATAGTCGAGATTGCCCGGTATCTCCCGCAGCCGGATCCGCAGATCCGGAATGGACGCGGCGCGCGCGGCGACGAAAGCGCCGAGTTCGGCTGTGGTGGCGTCGGTTTCGGCGAAGCAGTAGAGCAGAAACACATCATTGACGGTCCGCCGCGACAGCCAGAACATCGTCGCGTCACGTGGCGCCATCGTGGTCATCCGGCCACGATAGGCCACCACAGAGAAGGCCCCGAGTCCTACCGACCCGGGGCCCGTGCTGCCTTCTCGAGGCGCATGGCGCGGATCAGCCGCGCGCGAACTCTCCCGAGGTGACGTCGGCTAGGAACGCTCGCCACTCTCCCGGTCCGAAGGCCAGCACGGGACCGCGACCGCGATCCTTGGTGTCGCGGACCGCGACATCGCCGCCGGCGAGAAAGGCCACTTCCACGCAGTTCCCATCGGGTCCGCTGTAGGTGCTCTTCCGCCACACAGCGTCCGTCACATCAACCTCCACGGCACTTACTCCTTTGCATGATCGAGAACGGGATTACTCCAGGAATCGTTGCAACATTCCGATATCCGGCGCGACCGACGAGTTACTTCGTGGCACACAGGGCACTGCCACACGGCGCGCGCAACCGATCGGCACGAACCAGCGCATCGAGGCGTTTCTGCCTCCGGGGGCTGCCCCCGCGGAAGAAACACTAGCAGGTCTTCCGCAAGTTTGCGGATGAGAATTTGCTTTCTCATATGGGTTTGCCAAGCTTGCGAAGCTTCACGTTTGCGGGAGCATTGCCGGACCGTCATACCCATTCCGTATCCGGCTGACACATCAACTATTACTTCCATGTGATTAGTCCGTGATACGTCAATTTCTCAGCAGCTCCACCAGTCCCGTGCGCACCATCGGCGGCAGGCGTGGATCATGGGGGAATGATCTCCCGTGACCGCGATGCCGCAGGTCGTGCCCGTAACGACCGCCCCAGGGACCGGCTCGGCAGGCCGCTGCCACCCGGCAGTGCCGGAGTCGCCCGAATTCCGGACGACCTCGAGCTCGGGCCCCAGCAAACTCTCACCTTCGCTCAGCAACTGCTGGACGACGGTTTGGCATTCAATGCCCACGAGGTATTGGAGGCGGCGTGGAAGAACGGACCGGTAGCCGAGCGGATGCTCTGGCAGGGCCTCGCGCAGTACGCCGTCGGCATCACCCACATCCAGCGTGGAAACGCCAAGGGCGCGGGTACTCTCCTGCGCCGCGCGAGCGAGCGGCTCGGCTCCTACCCGGCGAATGCCCAGCAGCACGAGGTGGACCGTGCCGGGCTGATCGCCCACGCGGCCGAGCTGCTCGCCGCGCTCGACGCGGGGACCGCCATCCCCGAACAGGAGCTGCGACCGCGGCTGTGTCACGAGCGCGCCTGATCGGCGCAGCGGTCCCAGCCCTAGGCAGACCGGCGCACGGCCGGAGCGGAGGTGGAGGTACGCCTAAGCTTGCTTGGTGCCAACCAGCCTTTCCACCGGCGCAGGCCGGTACGCCCCGAGCCCGTCGGGTGAACTACACCTGGGCAATCTGCGCACCGCGATCCTGGCCTGGCTGTTCGCCCGCACCACCGGACGCGCGTTCCTGCTCCGCGTCGACGATCTCGACCGGGTCCGACCCGGCGCCGCCGAACGCCAGCTCGACGATCTCGCCGCCATCGGCATCGACTGGGACGGCCCCGTGGTGCGCCAGTCCGAGCGGCTGCCGATCTACGACGCGGCGATCGCCGAACTCACCGCGGCGGGACGCACCTATGAATGTTTCTGCACCAGGCGCGAAATCCAGAAGGCCGCCTCGGCGCCGCACGGGCCGATGGGTGCCTACCCTGGCACCTGCCGTCACCTCAGCGGCGCGCAACGCGCGGCCCGGCGCGCCGAAGGACGGCCCGCCGCACTGCGATTGCGCGCCGACGTCGACGATTTCGAGATCACCGATCTGCTGCACGGCCGATATCACGGCGCCGTCGACGATTTGGTGCTGCGCCGCGGCGACGGTATCCCCGCCTACAACCTGGCTGTCGTCTTCGACGATGCGGCCCAAGGCGTCGACCAGGTGGTCCGCGGCGACGACCTGCTGCCGTCGACACCGCGCCAGGCCTATCTCGCCGAGCTGCTCGGTCTGGCCGCGCCCACCTACGCGCACGTGCCGCTGGTGCTCAATCAGGAGGGCAAGCGGCTGGCCAAACGCGACGGCGCCGTGAGCCTTTCGGACCAACGCGCGCTGGGCAACACGCCCGAGGACGTGGTGGCGGCGATCGCGGATTCACTCGGCTACACCGCACGGACAACAGCAGAGCTCCGCGAAGTTTTTAACGCAAGGCGCGTACCGAAAAAACCATGGATACTCGAGTCCATCGGGTTGTTCCGACCAGAGGGATGTCCGTAACGTACGCAGCGACCGATCTACTGATCACGACGAGGACGAATTATGACCAGCGGTGGTTACGACCCCAACCAGTACCCGCAGGGCGGTCAGCCCGGCGGCTACGGCCAGGACCCTTACGGCCAGCAGCAGCCGGGTTACGGCCAGCAGCCGGGATACGGGCAGCAGCAGCCCTATGGGCAGCCCCAGCCCGGCTACAACCAGGACCCGTACGGCCAGCAGCAGCCCGCCTACCCGCAGGGCCAGTACGGCCAGCAGCCCGGCTACGGCCAGGATCCGTACGGCCAGCAGGCTTATGGCGGCACGCAGGCCGCCGACCTCGGCGTCCGGATCGGCGCGCGCATCATCGACAACCTGATCATCGGCATCCCCCTGTCGATCGTGCTCGGGCTCGTCGTCGGTGGCGGCACGGGTGGCCAGATCATCACCTCCGCGATCCTGTCGCTGGCGGTGTACGGCTACTTCGTCGGCATGGAGGTCAGCCAGGGCACGACGCTGGGCAAGAAGATGCTCGGCCTGCGCGTGGTCGCGCCCGGTGGTGCGCCGAAGCTGACCCCCGAGCAGTCCCTCAAGCGCAACCTGTTCACCGGTGCCAGCGCGATCCCCTGCATCGGTTCGCTGATCGGGCTCGGCCTGACCATCTACATCATGGTCACCATCTCGCAGGACCCGAACAAGCAGGGCTGGCACGACAAGTTCGCCGGCGGCACGCAGGTCGTCAAGGGCTGATCTTCAGCTGACGAAAACGTCAGGGGCGCTTCCGAGTACGGAAGCGCCCCTGTTCGTTTGCCGGATCAGTATGTGGACGTCGACGAATCGAAAGCGCCCGACATGCCCAAGATGAACACGAACACGAAGTAGAGAATGCCGAGCACGATCGTGATCGCGCCGATCCAGATGCCTGCCAGCGCCATGCCACGGCCTTCACCGCCGCGCTCCTTGATCTGGTTGAGCGCCATGATGCCGAGCACGATGCCGACGATCGAACCGATGCAGGTGCACAACCCGACCAGCGAGGAGACCAGCGCGCCGATCGCCAGGCCGTTGGTGCCCTGCGGCGGCGGGAATCCGCCGTACGGCTGGTATCCGCCCCCGGCCGGGTAGGCGCCCCCGTAGGCCGGCGGCTGCTGCGGCTGCGGGTACTGCGGCGCGGAGGGCTGCTGGTAGTTGGGGTACTGCGGCTGCGACGGCTGCTGCGGGTACTGCGGCGCCGAACCCGGCTGGGCGGGCTGCTGCGGATACTGCGGCGTAGACGGGTAGTTCGAAGGCTGCGACGGCTGCTGCTGCGGGTACTGCGGCACCGAACCCGGCGCGCCGGACTCCGGCGACACGCCGGAGCCGCCGTACTGCTTCCACCATTCGTCGGAATCGCCGGGATTCGTCATTGGTACAGCCTATTCCACAACCCGCGCCCGTGAGGCACCCCGACCTTGGTTGGATAGGAGCCGTGACTGATGCAAACACGCTCGACCAACCTGCCGAATCTGGGCGCCCCGCGCCGGACCACGCGGCGTTCGCCCAGGTTGCGCGGGGGTTCTACCCGGTAATTGTCGCCCTGTTCACGGCGACGCTGATCATCTCCAACATCTGCGCCACCAAGGGCGTCGAGTTCTTCGCCGACAAGTCGGTGATGCTCGGCCCGCTACAGATCCTGCCGATCGCGACCGACGGCGCCTTCTTCCTCTTCCCGCTCGCCTACATCCTCGGTGACGTGCTCAGCGAGGTGTACGGCTTCCGTGCCACCCGCCACGCCATCTACACCGGTTTCGCCGCGCTGCTGCTGACCGTCGGCGCCTTCGCGATCGCGATCCGGCTCCCCGCCGCGGGCTTCTACGAGAACCAGGAGGCGTTCCGCACGGTCATCGGCACCACGCCGCAGCTGGTGCTCGCTGGCCTGGCCGGCTACTTCGTCGGGCAGTTGCTGAACTCGGCCACCCTGGTGCTGATCAAGGAACGCACCAAGGAGAAGCACCTGTGGGCCCGGTTGCTCGGGTCCACCGTGGTCGGCGAGTTCGCCGACACGCTGATCTTCTGCTCGATCGCCGCCACCGCCATCGGTATCGACAGCTGGCAGTCGTTCGTCAACTACGTGATCGTCGGCTTCCTGTGGAAGACGCTGGTCGAGATCATCGTCATGCCGATCACCTACCGCGTGATCGCGTTCCTCAAGAAGACCGAACCGACCTACGCCCCGGCGAAGGTCGACGCATTGCACGATTGAGTTCCGCAGTGGGCGGCGGGCCGGATTCCGGTCCGCCGCTTCGCGTATCTAGGCGCCCGGGGCCTTGACCCGGCCCTTCCACTGACCAAGGAACTCGGCCTTGAATTCGTCGAAGTAGCCGCCATCGATGCTCTCGCGGATCCGGTCGACCAGCCGCACGGTGAACCGCTCGTTGTGGATCGTGCAGAGGGTGGCCGAGAGCATCTCCTTGGCCTTGAACAGGTGATGCAGGTACGCGCGGGTGTAGTGCGCGCAGGTATAGCAGTCGCAGTTCTCGTCGATGGGGGTGAAATCGCGGCGGAAGCGGCTGGTGTTGATGTTGAACCGGCCCTCGTCGACGTAGATCGCCGCATTGCGCGCCACCCGGGACGGGTTGACGCAGTCGAAGGTGTCGGCGCCGTTCTCGATGGCGACGAACATGTCCTCGGGTTCGCTGATGCCGAGCATGTGGCGCGGCTTGTGCTCGGGCAGTTCGTCACAGCACCAGCCGACGATGGCGCCGAGGTTGTGCTTCTCCAGCGCGCCGCCGATGCCGTAGCCGTCGAATTCCGTTCCGCCGGAACCGCGGATCTCCTCGAGCTCGCGACAAGCCTTGCGCCGCAGGTCCTCGTACTGCGCGCCCTGGATCACCGCGAACAGCGCCTGGTAGGGCCGGTGGCCGCGGTCACCGGTGAGCTTTTCGTGTTCATCGATGCAGCGCTGCGCCCATTCGTGCGTGCGCTGGAGCGATTTCTCCTGGTAGCCACGGGTATTCAGCAGCGTGGTCAGCTCGTCGAAGGCGAACATGATGTCGGCGCCGAGCTGATGCTGGATGCCCATCGACACCTCGGGCGTGAAGCGATGCTTCGAACCGTCCAGGTGCGAGCGGAAGGTGACGCCGTCGTCGTCGACGGTGGCAAGGCGTTCCTTGCCCTCGGCGATCACCTCGTCGGAGCGGATGTCGACGGCCTCCATGGCCAGGACCTTCTTGAATCCGACGCCGAGCGACATCACCTGGAAGCCGCCGCTGTCGGTGAAGGTGGGGCCGGACCAGTTCATGAACTTGCCGAGGCCACCGGCGTCGTCGACGATGTCGGCGCCCGGCTGCAGGTACAGGTGGTAGGCGTTGGCCAGCAGCGCCTGGGCGCCGAGGTCCTTCATCGTCTCCGGTAGCACCGCCTTCACCGACGCCTTGGTGCCGACCGGGATGAAGGCGGGCGTGGCGATCTCCCCGTGCGGGGTACCGATGACGCCGGTACGGCCGTGCCGCCCGCCGTCGAGACGGGTGCCTACGGTGAAGGAGAACTCGCTGGGATCGGCCACCCGCCCATCGTGCCAGGGCTGCCCGGCGTGGCACCGGACACCCTGTTCCTACAGCTCCGCCGCCGCGAACTGCGCGTTGTAGAGGCGGAAGTACGCGCCCCGTTCCTCGAGCAGCCGCTCGTGCGTGCCGTGTTCGACGATGCGGCCCTTCTCCATCACCACGATCAGGTCGGCGTCGCGGATGGTGGAGAGGCGGTGGGCGATCACGAAGCTGGTGCGGTCGCGGCGCAGGGCCGCGGTCGCGTGCTGGACCAGCAGTTCGGTGCGGGTGTCGACCGAGCTGGTCGCCTCGTCCAGGATCAGGATCGACGGCTTGGCCAGGAACGCGCGGGCGATGGTGATCAGCTGCTTCTCCCCCGCGCTGACTCCGCCGCCCTCCTCGTCGATCACCGTGTCGTAGCCGTGCGGCAGCGAGTGCACGAACCGGTCGACGTAGGCGGCGCGGGCCGCGGCGAGGATGTCGTGTTCGGAGGCGTTGGGATTGCCGTAGGCGATGTTCTCCCTGATCGTGCCCTTGAACAGCCAGGTGTCCTGCAGCACCATGCCGATCCGGGACCGGAGGTGGTCGCGGGTGATGGTGGTGACGTCGACGTCGTCGATCGCGATGGTGCCCGCGTCGAGTTCGTAGAAGCGCATCAGCAGGTTGACCAGCGTGGTCTTGCCCGCCCCGGTCGGGCCGACGATGGCGACCACGTGCCCTGGATCGGCGACCAGCGACAGCCGCTCGATGACCGGCACCCCGGGCTCGTAACCGAACGACACCGCCTCGAACTCGACCCGGCCGCGATCGACCGGACGCGGGTTCTCCACCAGTGGGTCGGGGCTCTGCTCCTCGGCGTCGAGGATCTCGAAGATCCGCTCGGCCGAGGCGACGCCGGACTGCAGCAGGTTGGCCATCGCGCCGATCTGGGTGAGCGGCTGGCTGAACTGGCGCGAGTACTGGATGAAGGCCTGCACCTCACCGAGCGACAGGTTGCCCGTCGCCACTCGCAGGCCGCCGACCAGCGCGATGAACACGAAGTTCACGTTCCCGAGGAACATGATGGCCGGCATGATCAGGCCGGAGATGAACTGTGCCTTGAAGCTCGCGTCGTAGAGCTTCTGGTTGCGCTCGTCGAACTCCTTGCCGACCTCGCGGCCGCGGCCGAACGCGGTGATGATCTCGTGGCCGGTGTAGGCCTCCTCGACCGAGGCGTTCACCGCGCCGGTGTATTTCCACTGGTCGACGAAGTGCGGCTTGGATCGCTTGGCGATCTGCGCGGTGACCACGATCGCTGCGGGCACGGTGAGCAGGGCGATCAGCGCGAGCAGCGGGGAGATCCAGAACATCATGATCAGGATGCCGATCACGGTGAACAGCGAGACCAGCAGCTGGCTCATCGTCTGCTGCAGGCTCTGCGAGACATTGTCGACGTCGTTGGTGACGCGGCTGAGCACGTCACCGCGCGGCGAGGTGTCGAAGTAGCGCAGCGGCAGGCGGTGCAGTTTGTTCTCCACCTCGTCGCGCAGCCGCTTCACCGTCCGGTTGATGACGATGTTGAGCAGGTAGCCCTGTAGCCAGCCGAACACCGAGGCCGCCACGTACAGCGCGAGCACGATCATCAGCACCCGGGCGACGGCGTCGAAATCGATGCCGGTACCGGGGATGACGTTTATCGCCGAGAGCATGTCGGCCCGGGTGTTCTCGCCCCGGTCGCGCAGCATCTCGATGGTCTGTTCCTTGGTGAACCGCGGATCGAGTTGCTTGCCGACGAAGCCGTCGAAGACCAGATTGGTTGCCTTGCCGAGCAGGTAGGGGCCCAGCGTGTTGAGCACCACCGAGGTGATCACCAGGCCGATGATCGTGCCGACGGCGCCGCGTTCCGGCGCGAGCCTGCGCAGCAGGCGCTTCAGCGACGGGCCGAACGATTTGGCCTTCGTGCCCGGGGCGCCGGGTACGGGTCCGCCTGGCCTCATCGAGCCTCCTCCACACTCAGCTGGGACTCGACGATCTCGCGGTACTCGGGGCACCGCTGCATCAGGTGTTCATGGGTGCCTATGCCTGCCATCGCGCCGTCCTCGAGGACGACGATCTGGTCGGCGTCGCGAATGGTCGCGATCCGCTGGGCGACGATGATCACCGACGCGTCGGCGGTCTCGGGCTTCAGCGCGGCGCGCAGCCTGGCGTCGGTGGCGACGTCGAGCGCGGAGAAGGAATCGTCGAACAGGTAGACGCGCGGCTTGCGCACCAGCGCCCGGGCGATGCACAGGCGCTGTCGCTGGCCACCGGAGACCGTGGTGCCGCCCTGGGCGACCGGCGTCTCGAGCCCCTGCGGCATCTCGCGTACGAAATCGGCCGCCTGGGCGACCTCGAGCGCGTGCCAGAGTTCGTCGTCGGTGGCGCCGGGATGGCCGTAGCGCAGGTTGCTCGCGATGGTGCCGGAGAACAGGTACGCCTTCTGCGGCACCAATCCGATCCCGCCGCGCAGGCTTTCGAGGTCGAGGTGGCGAACATCGGTGCCACCGACGTAGACCGCGCCGTCGGTGACGTCGATCAGTCGCGGGATCAGGTTGATCAGGGTGGTCTTGCCCGAGCCGGTGGAGCCGACGATCGCGGTGGTGGTGCCGGGAGCAACCTGGAAGCGGATGCCGCGCAGCACCGGCTTCTCCGCGCCGGGGAAGGCGAATTCGGCGAACCGCAGGTCGACCGTGGCCGGGTCACCGGCGAAGGGCTGCGGCAGCCGCGGCGGGCGGACCGAGGACTCGGTCTCGAGCACCGCGCCGATCCGGTCGGCCGAGACGGCGGCGCGCGGCGCCATCATGGCCAGGAACGAGGCCATCATGACGGCCATCAGGATCTGCATGATGTAGGACAGCAGCGCGGTGAGCGAGCCGATCTGCATGGTGCCGTTGTCGACATGGTGGCCGCCGAACCAGATCACCGCGACGGCGGTGAGGTTGCTGATCAGCATGACCGTCGGGAACATCAGCGCCATCAGCTTGCCCACGCGCAACGAGGCGTCGGTGAGCGCGGTGTTGGCCATCCCGAAGCGCCAGATCTCCTGCCGTTCCCGCACGAACGCCCGCACCACGCGGATACCGGTGATCTGCTCGCGCAGCACCCGGTTCACATCGTCGATGCGCGCCTGCATCTGCCGGAAGCCGGGCACCATCCGCGCCACGATCGTGCCCATCGCCAGCGCCAGCGCGGGGACCGCGATGAGCAGCAGCCAGGACAGCCCGAGGTCTTCGCGCAGCGCCATGACGATGCCGCCGATGCACATGATCGGAGCCATCACCAGAATCGTCACCGACATGACGATGAGCAGCTGCACCTGCTGGATGTCGTTGGTCGAGCGGGTGATCAGCGACGGCGCGCCGAACATGCCGACCTCCCTGGCCGAGAATGTCTCGACCCTGTGCAGCACGCCACCGCGCATGTCCCTGCCCGCGCCCATGGCCGCCTGCGCACCGAAGTACACCGACGCCGAGGACGCCACGATCTGCACACAGCTGACCGCGAGCATCCACAGGCCGGTGGTCCAGATGTAGCCGATATCACCCTGGGTGACACCGTTGTCGATCAGGTCGGCATTGAGGCTTGGCAGGTAGAGCATCGCGATGACCGAGATCAGCTGGAGGGCGATAACCCCCGCCAGCTGGGCGCGGTACGGGGCCAGATAGGTCCGCAGCAGGGTGATCAACATGATGATCGCAGGCTACCGCGTGCGGGTAATCGGTGACGCGATGTTTTCACAGGGCTGTGGATAAGTTCCCGGCCTGTGGACAACTCACGGCGCGGCGGGTGTCCGCGGCTCGCGACGCGCCCACGCGCCCGGATCCGCGACGAGTTCACCGATGAAACCGGGCAGTCGGTCGGCCGCGATATCGGCGATCGAGACGTTCTCCAGCACGGCCCTGATATTGACCCGCAGCGCGATCCACACCTGCTGCAACGGTTCGGCGGCGCCGGGATAGCGCACGTCCTCGGGACGCTGTCCGCGCACCGAGGCCAGCGGCGACTCCACGGCCCGGATGACATCGGCCACCGAGATCTCCGGCGCGGGCCTGGCGAGGCGATAGCCACCGTCGGGTCCGCGCCTGCTCAACACGAGCTCGGCACGGCGCAGCTCGGACAGGACGGTCTCGAGCACCTTCGGTGGGATCTGCGCTGCGGCGGCGATGGCCTCGGCCTTGACGACTCCGTCGGCCGCGGCGAGCTCGAGCAACGTTCGCACCGCGTAATCGACCCTGGCGGTGATATGCACGTCTCGAACTTACGCGGTCCCGCACGCGGTCAGTACGCAGGTCGCCGCGTCGAGCAGGGTCTTCTCCACCACGGTGTCGGTAACGCCTGGCGCCAGTTCGGTCGACAGCAGTGCCACGCCGAGCACCTCTATCGCGGCGGCGGCGCGCAGCAGGGACTCCGTCGTCGGGTCGGGACCGGCCAGCCACAACCGCAGTTCCCTGGTGGGTTCCATCAGGTCGGGGTAGCGATCGGCGATCGCGTTGACGATCGCGGCGGTGTCGCGCACGCAGAGCGCGCCGGCGTCGCGGTGCCGGATCATCCCGCGCAGGTAGGTGCGCAGGACCGCGCGGATGCCCTCGTCGTTGTAAGGGACGGCGTCGATGTCTTCGACGATGTCGCGCATGTGGTCGATGATCGGGTCGATGATCGCGATGAGCAGATCGAGCTTGGACGGGTAGTGGTAGTAGAGCGAGGCCTTTGTGATTCCCACCATATCGGCGACCTCGCGCAGGCTCGCCTGCTCGAATCCCTTGGCCGCGAACAGCTCTACCGCGGCGTCGCGGATCGCCTCTTTGGTGCTTCTACCTGCGGTAACGGTATCGGCGACTTCTCGGGCAGCCATCGGCCAATCCTCCCATGATTCGGTGCGACCTCTGCGGCACCCCCAAAAATTGAGGTTGCCCCTCCACTTACCGTATCGGTATTCTACCTACCGCACGGTAGGCAGAAAACGACGATGTGGAGGCGGGTCCACAGGGGACGACCCGCGAGTGCTGTCTACGAGCCTGATCCCACCCGAGTTCTTCGCGCTAGGAGCACACCCTCGTGTCCGTATACCTGTACAGATGGGGAAAGTTCGCTTTCCGCCGCAAGTGGATCGTGTTGCCGGTCTGGCTACTGCTGTTCGTCCTGCTCGGCGGCCTGGGCGCGACGCTCAGCAAGCCGATGACCAACGACTTCAGCATGCCCTCGCTGCCCTCGGCGCGTGCCAACGAGATCCTCGACAAGCACTTCCCCGGCATGTCCGAACAGTTCAAGTTCGACGCCGTCTCCGGCACCTACGTGATCGGCGCGCCGGAGGGTCAGCAGCTGACCGACCCGGCCAACCGCGCCGCGATCGACGCCTTCATCACCAAGCTCGGTGAGCTGCCGATCGTCGATCACGAGAAGCCGCTCATGAGCCCGATCGAGCTGACCGACAAGATGGGCTGCCTGAGCAACCCCGACCCGTCGCAGTGCTCGGGCGCGCCGCTCAACGTGCTCAGCTCGACCGCGCCGAACACCGTCGCGGTGCTGAACGTGCCGTTCACCATCAAGGCCGTCACCGATGTGACCGACGCCGAGCGTGACGCCGCCTACGACGTCGCCGCCGAGGCCCGCAACGCGGGCCTGACCGTCGAGCTCAGCGGTTCCGTCGCGATGAAGCAGGAGCAGCCGAGCGGCAAGTCCGAGTTGATCGGCATGGGTGTCGCGCTGATCGTGATGGTGGTCGCCTTCGGCGCCCTCGTCGCCGCGGTCGTGCCGATCGTGACCGCCATCGTCGGCCTCGGCGCCGCGACCTCGCTGATCATGCTCGGTACCTCGGTGATGGAGGTCCCAAGCTTCACCACCTTCCTGGCCTCGATGATCGGTATCGCGCTCTCGATCGACTACGCGCTGTTCATCGTCTCGCGCTACAAGCACGAACTGGCCGTGCGTGATTCGGCCGAGGAAGCCGCCGGTACCGCGCTCGGCACCGCCGGTTCGGCCGTCGTGTTCGCCGGTCTGACCGTCATCATCGCGCTCGGCGCGCTCGGCATCGTCGGCGTGCAGTTCCTGACCTTCATGGGTCTCGGTGGCGCCATCGCCGCCGGTTTCGCGGTGCTCACCGCGATCACCCTGATGCCCGCGCTGATGGGCGCCTTCGGCAAGTCGCTGTTCAAGCCGAAGCTGCCGCTGGTCGCCCAGCACGACCCCGAGGACGAGCGCTCGGTCACCAACGGCCAGCGTTTCGCCCGCCTGATCGGCAAGGCACCGTGGGTCGCGCTGATCCTGTCGGTGGTCGTGCTCGGCGCGCTCGCCGCCCCGGCGGCCGGCCTGAACCTCGGTCTGCCCGGCGAGGACTCGATGCCGAAGACCTCCACCGTCCGCAAGGCCTACGAGCTGCGCACCGACGGCTTCGGCGAGGGCAGCAACGGCGTGCTGATGGTCGTCACCGACCTGAGCGCGGTGCCCGAGGACCAGCGGGAAGCCGCGGTCGGCGCGCTGCGCGACCGGCTCGCCTCCTACGAGGGCATGGACTACGTCACCGAGCCGCAGTGGAGCGAGAACAAGCAGGGCGCCATGCTCAACGGCGTGCCGAAGTCGGGCCCGAACAACCAGGCAACCAAGGACCTGGTCGCCGAGGCGCGCGGCGCCGAAGGCGAGCTCAAGGCCCAGTACGGCATGGAGTACGGCATCACCGGCACCACCGCCATCTACGCCGATGTCGACCACGTGCTGCTCAGCAAGATCGTGCCGTACCTGGCGATCGTGGCGGGCGCGGCGTTCGTCCT
Organism: Nocardia sp. NPDC060259; assembly: GCF_042728775.1. NCBI lineage: Bacteria > Bacillati > Actinomycetota > Actinomycetes > Mycobacteriales > Nocardiaceae > Nocardia > Nocardia sp. NPDC060259. Next base: position 18,527 of record NZ_JBHXAY010000024.1, on the reverse strand, counting down.
GCTGATCCTGGTGTTCCGCTCGATCCTGGTTCCGCTCACCGCGGCCCTCGGGTTCCTGCTCTCCATGGGCGCCACCTTCGGTGCGACCGTGCTGATCTTCCAGCAGGGCAAGCTCGGCCTGATCGAGGATCCGCAGCCGCTGGTCAGCTTCCTGCCGATCATGTTGATCGGCTTGGTGTTCGGCCTGGCGATGGACTACCAGGTGTTCCTGGTGACCCGCATGCGCGAGGAATTCGTGCACGGTAAGTCGCCCAAGGACGCGATGGTCTCCGGCTACCACCACGGCGCCCGCGTCGTGACCTCGGCGGCGATCATCATGATCTCGGTGTTCGGCTCGTTCATCCTGGAAACCGATGTCACCGCGAAGTCCTTCGGTTTCGCGCTGGCCGCCGGTGTGGCGATCGACGCCTTCATCGTCCGCATGGTCGTCGTGCCCGCGCTGCTGGTCATCATGGGCAAGTGGTCGTGGTGGATTCCGAAGTGGCTCGACCGCATCCTGCCCGATATCGACGTCGAGGGTTCCAAGCTCGAGCAGCTGCGTAACCAGGGCGCCGAGACGGTGAAGCACCCGGTTCCGGTCGCCTGACCTGTCTCCACCACACGACCCCGCAATCCACTCCAGGATTGCGGGGTCGTCGTGCTTTTCGCCCCACCACGGCTGGCAGGTTGCTTGATATCGCGATGACCTGGCACCAGACTCGGACTAGTTCGACCCGGCTGTATCTCCCGATCCGCGCTCCGCACCGATCACCACGAGGAGAAAACCGTGTCCGTCTATCTGTACCGGTGGGGCAAGCTGGCCTTTCGCCGCAAATGGATCGTGCTACCAGTCTGGTTACTGTTCTTCCTCGTGCTCGGCGGCCTCGGCGCCCAGCTGCAGAAACCGATGACCGACGACTTCAGCATGCCCAACCTGCCGTCGGAGCGGGCCACCGAGATCCTGGACAAACACTTCCCCGGCATGTCCGAGGCCTTCGCCTTCGACGCCGTGACCGGCACCTATGTCATCGGCGCACCGGCCGGGCAGAAGCTCACCGATCCGGCCAACCGGCAGGCGCTGGACACGATGATCGCCCAGCTCGAACAGCTCGACATCGTCGATCACAGCAAGCCGATCCCGAATCCGGTCGCGATGACCGAGGAGATGGGCTGCCTCGGCGCCGAGCGCGATCCGTCGATTTGTAGCGGCGCACCGCTGAACGTGCTGAACAAGACCGAACCCGACACCGTCGCGTACGTGAGCGTCCCGTTCACCATCAAAGAATTCGCCGACATCACCGCCGCCGACCGCGAGGCCGCCTACAACGCCGGCGACACCGCCCGCGCCGCCGGGCTGACGGTCGAGATCAGCGGCACGATCGCGATGGAACAGGAGATGCCGAGCGGCAAGTCGGAGATGATCGGTATGGCGGTGGCCCTGGTGGTCATGGTCGTGGCGTTCGGCGCGATCGTCGCCGCGTTCGTACCGATCATCACCGCGATCGTCGGCCTCGGCGCGGCCACCTCGCTGATCTTCCTGTCCACCTCGGTGCTGTCGATCCCCAGTTTCACCACGTTCCTGGCCTCGATGATCGGCATCGCGCTCTCGATCGACTACGCGCTGTTCATCGTGTCCAGGTACAAACACGAACTGGCGGTGCAGGATTCGCCCGAGGAAGCCGCCGGTAGCGCGCTGGGTACGGCAGGCTCGGCGGTCGTGTTCGCCGGGTTGACCGTCATCATCGCGCTGGTCGGCCTGAGCATCGTCGGCGTGCGGTTCCTGACCTTCATGGGTCTGGGCGGCGCGGTCGCGGCGGCCTTCGCGGTGCTCACGGCGATCACACTGATGCCGGCCCTGCTCGGGGCTTTCGGCAAGCACCTGTTCACACCGAAGCTGCCGGTGATCGCCCAGCACGATCCGGAAGACGACACCATCGTCACCAACGGCACCCGCGTCGCCCGGATGATCGCCAAGTGGCCCGCGGTGACGATGGTCCTGGCGATCGTCGCTCTCGGCCTGCTGGCCGCACCCGCGATCAACCTGAATCTCGGCCTGCCCGGCGAGGACAGCCTGCCCAAGTCGACCACCGTCCGTAAGGCCTACGATCTGCGCACCGAGGGCTTCGGCGAGGGCAGCAACGGCGTCCTGCAGATCGCGGTCGATCTCAGCGACACCCCCGCCGACCAGCGCCAGGCCGCCCTCCTCGCGTTGCGCGAGAAGCTCCAGTCCTACCCCGATATGGAGCTGGTCACCGAACCACAGCTCAGCCAGGACGGAGCGGGCGCGCTGATCAACGGCATTCCGAAGGCTGGCCCCAACGCGCAGTCGACCAAGGATCTGGTGCAGTCGGCCCGTGACGCCGAACCGGCCCTGCACGACCAGTACAAGATGTCGTACGGCATCACCGGCACCACGGCCATCTACGCCGACATCGACCACGTGCTGCTCAGCAAGATCGTCCCCTACATGGCGATCGTGGCGGGCGCGGCGTTCATCCTGCTGATCCTGGTGTTCCGCTCGATCCTGGTCCCGCTCACGGCCGCGCTCGGCTTCCTGCTGTCGATGGCGGCCACCTTCGGCGCGACCGTGCTGATCTTCCAGGAGGGCGAGCTCGGCCTCATCCAGGACCCGCATCCGCTGGTCAGCTTCCTGCCGATCATGTTGATCGGCTTGGTCTTCGGCCTGGCGATGGACTACCAGGTGTTCCTGGTGACCCGCATGCGCGAGGAATACGTGCACGGCGCCGACCCCACCGACGCCGTGATCAACGGCTATCACCACGGCGCGCGCGTGGTCACCTCGGCGGCGATCATCATGATCTCGGTGTTCGGCTCGTTCCTGCTCGAGTCCGACGTCACCGCCAAGTCCATGGGCTTCGCGCTCGCGGCCGGTGTCGCCCTCGACGCGTTCGTCGTCCGCATGGTGCTCATCCCCGCACTGCTGGTGCTGCTCGGCAAATGGGCATGGTGGCTGCCGAAGTGGCTGGACAAGATCGTCCCCGACATCGACGTCGAGGGCGCTCGCCTGCGCGAACTACAGCAGCAGGAGAAGACCCCGGTACCCGCGGCTATGTGACCGGGCTACTGGCTCGGTTGGGGCACCTCGCACTCGCTGACCCGTGGGTTCAGGCCGACATAGTTGGCCGGACCCGCGGCGGCGGTGACCGCGATCGTGGCCCAGTCGGAGCATTCCTTGGGTAGGTGCGCGAAGTAATGTCGCTGGCCCGCAGCGAGCAGCCCGACGGCTACCCAGCCGAGAACGACGAGAACCATAAGCTTCCCCCCGAGCCCCATTCCGGACTTCGCGGGTGGCGGCTGTCGCCCGCGCATAAGACATCGTTCCTTCCCGGATTTCGGTACTACCAGTGTATTACGTCCGGTTAAAAAAAGAGCCCCTCACCTGGCATATCAGGTGAGGGGCTCTGTGGCGGTGGCGGAGGGATTTGAACCCTCGGACGGGGGTTACCCGTCACACGCTTTCGAGGCGTGCTCCTTAGGCCGCTCGGACACGCCACCGCCGACTACGATACCGGAGGGGGTGGCTGATCGTTAAATCGGCTGGTCAGCGCTGGGTTCGGAAGAAATCGTCGAGGAGGGCGGCGCACTCGGGTTCGAGGATGCCGCCGCGGACCTGCGGCCGGTGGTTGAGCCTGCGATCGCGCACGACGTCCCAGAGCGAGCCGACGGCGCCGGTCTTGGGTTCCCAGGCACCGAAGACGACCTTGCCGACCCTGGCCAGCACGAGCGCGCCCGCGCACATGGTGCACGGCTCCAGGGTGACGGCCAGCGTCGCGCCTTCGAGCCGCCAGCCGTCACCGTGGACGGCCGCGGCGGCGCGCAGCGCGAGGATCTCGGCGTGCGCGGTGGGATCGCCGAGGGCTTCCCTGGCGTTCGTCGCACGCGCGAGTTCACGGCCGTCGGCATCGAAGACGACGGCGCCGACCGGCACATCGCGCGGGTCGGCGCCCGCGGCGGCCGCGATCGCGGCGCGCACCATGTCTTCGTCGGACACAGCTTCGTCGGACACCGTCACCGAGGCAGTTTGTCCAGGACCGCCGCGAATTCGGTGGCGAAGCCGAGCCGCTGGGCGATCATGCCGAGCTGCTCGTCGGGGTAGAGGTCGGTCTCGGCGAGTATCACGGCGAGCACCGGTTCCGGCAGGCCGAGGTCGGCCAGGACGCCGAGGTCGCCCTCTTCCCACGGTTCGATGTCGTCGAGTTCGTCGGGGTCGATGTCGGGGATCTCGACGTTGAGCGCGTCGAGGACATCGGCGGCGATGTCGTAGTCGATCGCGGCGGTCGCGTCCGAGACGAGCAGGCGGGTGCCGCTCGGCGCGGGCCGCAACACGATGAAGAACTCGTCATCGACGTCTAGCAGCCCGAATACCGCGCCCGAGCTGCGCAATGCCTTCAATTCGGTCTCGGCGGCCGACAGATCCACGAGAGCGTCCTGGCTCAGTGGACTGCATCGCCACGTGCCTTCTTCGCGGACCACCGCCATGGCGAACCCTTCGACGTCGAAGTCGTCATCCGACGTCGCCCTGTTCGAGCCCGAGCGCTGTGCTGCCATGGACCAAACGGTAGTCTGTCCCGCCCGTAATGATGAACTCGTGTGCCAATCTGTTCCGATGACCCTCGTCCAGCGTGCCCCTGTCTGCGTCCTCGGAACCGGCTTGATCGGCGGCTCGCTGCTGCGCGCCGCGGTCGCGGCGGGGTACGAGGCGTTCGGTTACAACCGGTCGGATTCGGGTGTGGAGGCGGCGCGACGCGACGGATTCGACGTCTCCGGCGAGCTGTCCGCGGTGCTGCGCCGGGCCGCGGGCACCGACGCGCTGCTGGTGCTCGCGGTACCGATGCCCGCGGTCGACAACATCCTCACCGAGATCGCGGCCATCGCGCCGCGGTGCCCGCTGACCGATGTGGTGAGCATCAAGGGCCCGGTCGCCGACGCGGTGCGCAAGCACGGCGTCGAGGCGAACTACGTCGGCGGGCATCCGATGGCGGGGACGGCCGAATCGGGCTGGGCGGCAACCGATCCAGAGCTGTTCCGCGGCGCGGTGTGGGCGGTCGGTGTCGACGAGGGCACCCAGGTCGAGCCGTGGACGCGGGTGGTGCGGCTGGCGCTGGACTGCGGTTCGGTCGTGGTTCCGGTGGTCGCCGACGAGCACGATCAGGCGGTCGCGCGGATCTCGCATCTGCCGCATGTGCTGGCCGAAGCGCTGGCGGCGGCGGGCGCGGCCGGTGGCGCGCTGTCGCTCGGCCTGGCCGCGGGATCCTTCCGCGACGGCACGCGGGTGGCGGGGACGGCGCCCGATCTGGTGCGCGCCATCTGTGAACCGAACGCCGCCGCTCTCGGGCAGGTGCTCGACGAGACGATCGCGGCGCTGATCACCGCGCGGGACACCCTGCGGACGGACGGCAGCCTCGGCGATGTTGTCGAGGCGGGTTACCGCGGTCGCACCGCCTACGACGAGCACACGCGCTGGGAGATCACCGGCATCGTTCCCGGTGTTGGCGACTGGCTCGGCGAACTGCACCGGGCCGGTCAGCGCGGTGGGGTGCTCCGCGCATTGTGAATCTCGTTCGATGTCAGGCCCGTTCGGCGAGTCCCGGGTAGTCGAGCACGAAACCTTCCGGATCGACGGTCAGGGTGGCGCTCGAGACCGGAGACAGCACGTTGATGCCGTCGGAGGCGCTCGAGTAGGTGAGTTCGGCCTCCTGCACCAGCAGATCCGGCAGGCGCACGTAGACGACCGGGACCTGGAAGTCGCCGACCGCGTTCTGCAGGCCGAACCGGCGAATCGGCAGCGTGTTGAAGAACGGGCTCAGCACCACGTCCACATCGAGCGCGCCCGCGAACGTGGAGCGCACATGGCTGCCGCCCGCGTCGACGAGCCAGTAGTTCTCCTCGTCGCGGGAGATCGAGGCGTGCCGTTCACCCGCGGCCGTGGTGGTGCGCAACGACAACCGCCGGGTCGCGCCCGCCTCGTCGGTGACCAGGTCGTAGGACGCGCTGAACGCCGGGTGCTCGTCGCAGGCACTGCCGATCATCCGGCCCGCTGCCCTGATCCGATTGCCGTTGAGCGTCACCCGGACCGATTCCATCCGGGTGTTGTCGTGGGCGCGCCAGGTGAGTACCGCCGGCCACCGGGAGGCCGGTCTGATCTCGGTGGGGCCGTCGGCTTGGCCCGGGGCTGGGGTCGTCACCTCTCTACGGTAAGCGACACCAGCCCCGTGGCTGTACAACACGGTGGCATCAGACCAGCGAATCCCGCCAGGCAGCGTGCAGACCCGCGAAGCGGCCCTGTCCGGCGATCAACTCGGCGGGCGAACCGTCCTCCACGATCCGGCCCGCGTCGAGCACCAGCACCCGATCGGCAATGGCCACAGTCGAGAGCCGGTGCGCGATGATCACCGCGGTGCGCTCGCGCAACAGCGTTTCCAGCGCGTGCTGAACCAGCCGCTCGCCGGGGATGTCGAGACTCGACGTCGCCTCGTCGAGCACGATCACCGCGGGGTCGGCCAGGAACACCCTGGCGAACGCGACCAGCTGACGCTGGCCCGCCGAGAGCCTGCCGCCGCGAGTGCGGACATCGGTCGCGTACCCGTCGGGCAGCGACATGACGAACGCGTCGAGCCCGACCGCCCGCGCCGCCGCCGCGACCTCGGCATCGGTCGCGTCCGGCCTGCCGAGCCGGATGTTGTCGGCGATGGTGCCGGAGAACAGGTACGCCTCCTGGGTGACCATCACGACGTGCCTGCGCAACTCGGCGTCGGTCAGCCTGCGCAGGTCGACACCGTCGAGGGTGATCGTGCCGCCGCTCGGGTCGTAGAACCGGGTGAGCAGCTTGGCCAGCGTCGACTTGCCCGCGCCGGTGGCGCCGACCAGCGCCACCACCTGCCCGGCCGGGATGACCAGGTCGAACTCGGGCAGCACCGGGGAATCGGCGTGGTAGCCGAACCAGACCTCGTCCATCCGCACCAGGCCCGTCGCCCGCTCGACGGCGATCGGGTCGCCGGGTTCGGCGACCGCGGGCTCTTCTTCGAGCATGCCCGAGATCTTCTCCAGCGCCGCCGCGGCGGACTGGTAGGAGTTGAACACCTGCGCGAGTTCGTCGAGTGGGCCGTAGAACTGGTCGAGGTAGAGCAGGTAGGCGGCGAGCACGCCGATCGCGAGGTTGCCCTCCATCACCTGCCACGCGCCGACCAGCAGCACGATCACCGTGGTCACCTTGCCGATGAAGTTCGACAGGCCGACATAGTCGCCCATGCCGCGGATCGCGGTAGTGGTCGCCTTCTGATACTCGCTGTCCTCGACGCCGAGCACCTCTTGGTTGCGGTCTTCCCGGCGGAACGCCTGCACCGCGCGCATGCCGCTCATCGACTCGACGAACTGCACGACGACGCGCGCGATCGCGCCGCGCGTGCGCCGGTAGCCCGCCCGCTGGCGCCGCTGTGCCCATCGGGTCACCAGCACCAGCGGCACGAATCCGAGCAGCACGATCGAGGCCAGCGCCGGATCCAGCCAGACCAGCAGCACCGCGATGGTGACGACCGACAGAATCGCGCTGAAGGCCTGGTTGAGCGCGCCTTCGAGCAGTTCCTGCAGGGTTTCGATATCGCTGGTGAGCCGGGTGACGACCTTGCCCGAGGTGTACTTCTCGTGGAACGAAACGCTCAGCCGCTGCGTGTGCCGGAACGCGCGCACCCGCAGGTCGAACAGCACCCGCTGACTCAGCGAACCGGACGCACGCAGGAAGAAGTACGTGGTCAGGCCCGCCAGCACGGTGACGGCGAGGAACCCGGCGACGGCCGCCACCAGCGGCGTCCAATTGCCCTGCCGCCCTTGGCTGATGCCGTGGTCGACGCCGTAGGCGATGAACAGCGGCATCGACACCTTGGCCGCGTTGTCGAGCAGGATCAGCGCGAAGGTGAGCACCGCCTGCTTGCGGTAGGGCCGCACCAGGTCGAGCAGCAGCCGCCGGGATCTCCCGGCCAGCAACAGGTTTCCGGTGCCGGTGACGGTGTCGTCCTCCTTGGCGATGCCGCGCCAGTCCGACGCCCGATCGGTCTGATCGGGCGCGGTGGCGTCGATGTCGGTGTCGGTGGTCATCATTCACCTCCCATCAGTTCGCGGTAGCGGCTGTTGGTGCGCAGCAATTTCTCGTGGGTGCCCTCGGCGACGATGCGCCCGTCGGCGAGCAACGCCACGCGATCGGCCAGCGCCGCCGTCGACGGCCGGTGCGCGACCAACAACGTGGTGGCGCCGGAGAGCACCGTGCGCAGCCGATCCTGCACGCGCTCTTCGGTTTCCACGTCCAGCGCCGAGAGCGGATCGTCGAGGACCATGATCCGGCCGTGCTCGGCGGCCTCGCCGGTGAGCACCGCCCTGGCCAGGGCGAGCCGCTGACGCTGCCCACCGGACAGGCTCATGCCCTGCTCGCCGATCCTGGTGTCGAGACCCCAGGGCAGCGCGTCGACGAACTCGCTCGCCTGGGCGATGTCGAGCGCCTGGCGCACATCGGCATCGGTGGCGCGTGGATCGCCCAGTGCCACGTTCTCGCGCACGCTGGCCGAGAACAGCACCGGCTCCTCGAACGCCACCGTCACCACCCGGCGCAGGTCGGCCAGGCGCAGGGTGGCGATGTCGATGCCGTCGATGGTGATGCTGCCGTCGTCCACGTCGTAGAGCCGGGGAATCAGTTCCAGCAGCGCGGTCTTGCCGCTGCCGGTCGCACCGACCAGCGCGACCGTCTCGCCCGGCCGGATCCGCAGCGAGATGTCTTCCAGCACCGCCTTTTCCGACCGCTCCTCGCCGGTCGGGTAAGCGAACCGAACATGGTCGATCACCAGTTCACCGCGCACACTCGCGGGCAGGATCACCGGATGCGGCGGGTCGGTGATGTCGAGCGGGGTGTCCATGATCTCCCAGAACCGGTCGGCGGCGGTGCGCGCCTCGAACAGTTCCGAGAGCAGGAAGCCCGTCCAGATGATCGGCCACTGCAGGAATGTCGCCAGCGTGATGCTCGCGACCAGCGTGCCGATCGTCATCGACCCCTGCACCACCGAGTAGCCGCCGACGCCGAGCGACACCGCGATCGAGACCGTCGGCAGAGTCACCAGCGCAGCCCACAGCGTGGCGTCAAGGCGCACCTTCTCCAGCTCGGTCTTCTGCAGTTCGCGCGACAGCGCGGTGAAGCGCGAGCCGAAGAAACCGCCGCGTCCGAGCGCCTTGAGCACACGCACGCCCTGCGCCGACTCCTGGGCGATGGTCGCCAGGTCGCCGGACTGATCCTGCGAACGCCGCGAGGCCACCTCGAACCGGTTCACGAAGCGCACGCACATCAGCATCAGCGGCAGCGAGAGCACCGTGAAGATCAGTCCCACTTGCCAGTTCATGGCGAACAGGGCGATCAGGCCGGTGGGCAGAACGATGCAGTGGACGATCAGGAACGGTCCGGTGAACGCGACGAACCGCCGCAGCTCGGCCAGATCGTCGATCGCGCGCGAGAGCAGCTGACCCGACTGCCAACCGTCGTGCCGACCGATCGAGAGCGCCTGGAGCCGGCCGAAAAGCTTGGCCCGCATCCGGATTTCGAACAGTGTCGACGGCTTGGACACCAGCCATCGCCGACCCCACATGCCGAAGGAGTCCAGCGCGCCGAGAAAGAAGATCAGCGCTACCGGCGCCAGCAGACCCGCGAAGTCCCGCCGCGCGATCGGCCCGTCGATCACCCGGGCGATGACCAGCGGGATCGCGATGGCGGTACAGACCATGAGGACGGCGAGCACATTCGCCGCGATCAGCGGCACCCGGTAGGGCCGGACGTAGGGCAGAAACCGCCGCAGCGATCGCAATCTCCCGCTCGGCAACGGCGAAGGCCGCCCCGATCTGTCGGCCTCCGATTCGGTGGCCGACAGCTCCAAAGTGACAGACAAGACTCCCCCTTGATGTCCGGTGGATGGTTTGTTTCCGGAACGGACGCCCGATGATGTTCGCACCGGGGTCCGACAAGTCGGCCCGTCAAGAGTCCCACCGGACCACCACCGGGAGCCACTGATTTTCCTCGATACAATGCGCGGCAGGCGCGAGCAGCGGGGCGCTCCAACCAGTACAGGAGGGTCGTTGACGCGGATGGTCGGGCTGTTCGCCGGGATCGGCGGGCTCGAACTCGGCCTCGGCAGGAACGGCTGGTCGACCGAGTTGCTGTGCGAGATCGACCCCGGTGCGCAGGGTGTCCTCGCGGCCCACTTCCCGGAGACTCCGCTGCACGGCGACATCACCCGTCTGCGTTCCCTGCCCGCGGGCACCGAGCTGGTCGCCGCCGGTTTCCCCTGCCAGGACCTCTCCCAGGCCGGGCGGACCGCCGGCATCACCGGACGTCGTTCCGGCCTGGTCGACGAGGTGTTCCGGCTGGTCCGCCGCCGGCGTGGGCCGCGATGGTTGCTGATCGAGAACGTCCCGTTCATGCTGCAGCTCGGTCGCGGCGCGGCCATGCGGCACATCACGGGCGCGCTGGAGGAACTCGGTTATACGTGGGCCTATCGCGTAGTCGACGGCCGGGCGTTCGGGTTACCGCAGCGGCGGCAGCGGGTGCTGATGCTGGCCTCGCGCACCGAGGATCCGCGCGAGGTGCTCTTCGGCGACGACGCGGGCCCGCGCGAGTACGGCGACGCGGACCGCGATCCGTGCGGCTTCTATTGGACCGAGGGTGTGCGTGGTCTCGGCTGGGCGGTGAACGCGGTGCCGACGCTGAAGGGCGGATCGGGTCTCGGCATCGCCAGTCCGCCCGCGGTCCGGCTGCCCGCCGGCGAGATCGTCACGCCGGGCATCGTCGACGGTGAGCGTCTGCAGGGCTTCGAGGCCGAGTGGACCGCACCCGCGCTCGATGTGCCCGGTGTCCGGCAGGGGCACCGGTGGAAGCTGGTCGGCAATGCGGTCAGCGTGCGGATGGCGAACTGGGTCGGCGAGCGGTTGGCCGCGCCGTCCACGCCGTTGACGGTGGGGGAACCGCTGCGACCAGGATCACCCTGGCCGACCGCGGCCTGGGGACGCGCCGGTGTGGTGCATCGGGTGCCGTTGTCGACCTGGCCGGTGCACGAGCCGTACGAGGATCTGAAGAACTTCCTCACCGAGCCGCGTCTGCTCTCGCCGCGCGCCACCGCGGGGTTCCTGCGCCGCACCGAGATGGGCAATCTGCGTTTCCCGCCCGGCTTCCTCGACGACGTGCGCGACCATCTCGACCGCATGGGCGGTTGGGCGGCATGAACGCGCGGCGGGTTTCGGACGGGGATCGGTCGCCGTCGGTTTCCAAACCCGTCACCGATGCGGCGACCAGTGCGCGCATGTCTCGCCAGAAGCGCGCCAATACCAACCCTGAGCTGGCATTACGCCGCGAACTCCATCGCGCGGGCCTGCGCTATTTCGTCGACCGCGCGCCCATCAAAGGCCTGCGGCGGCGCGCCGACGTGGTCTTCCCCCGGCTGCACATCGCCGTCTATGTGGACGGCTGCTTCTGGCATCGGTGCCCGGAACACGCGACCGATCCGAAGAACAATGCCCAGTGGTGGGCGGAGAAACTGGCAGGCAATGTCGCACGGGACCGGGCCACCGATGCCGCGCTCATCGAGGCGGGCTGGCAGGTCGTGCGGGTGTGGGAACACGAGGATCCCCAGGTGGCGGCCGAACATATCCGTGCGCTGGTGCGCGAGCGCGCACCCGGTCGGGACCAGGGTCCGACCGGCTGACGTGCGTCAGCGACGACCCGGGTTGCTCCGCACTCGGACGCGCACCAGCGACCGTGGCGCGTTGGCCGCGGTGTAGCCGGAGACCGCCATCGCCAGGAACATGGCGAAACCGGCCAGTGCGATCACGTAGCTCATCGAAGACCTCCCGATTGGTGACGCCACCACCCTGCCCTGCGAACCTGACAACAACCTGTGCGCGCTGAGATGAAACCACGTGCGCACCGTGCGGCGCGCCCGATCCGTGCGAAAGGCCGGGTGGTCTCCGTCGGGCAGCACAATGGTCGATGTGCCCGCATCCACCCGGATACCCCGTGGCTATCCCCTGCTGATCGCCATCGCGATCGCGGTCGCCGGCCTCTGCTATTCGTCCTGGGTGCTGGAGTTCGTCCTGCCGATCCACACCGATCCGGTGAACTCCTTCCTCAGCGAACTCGACGCGGAGGGCAAGCCCTACCGGGAGGTGTTCGCCACCGCCGACAAGCTGGTCGGCCTGCTGCTGATCCCGGCCGCGATCGGCGGGCTGCTGGTGTTCCGCCGTCGCCGGTTGACCACCGTCGGCTGGGTGGCCCTGGCGTGTTTCGGCGCGTCGACCATCGCCGACGCGATGCTTCCCCTGCGCGACTGCGACCCTGCGGTCAGCGCGTGCGGCGGCGGGTTGTTCCCGCAACTGCATCAACCGCACGCGCTGACCAGCACGCTGGCCGTCACCTCGATCGCGGTGGCGGCGTTCGCGTTCAGCGCCGCCGCCTATCGCTATCACCGCTGGTGGATCCTGCGCGAGTTCGGTGTGGTCGTGCTCGTCGTCGGGTCGGCGGCGACCATCTGGATGCTGGTCGCCGACAACCTGTCCGGCTCGTACGCCCTCGGCATCGCCCAACGCATCCAGGTCGGCTCGATGTCGCTGTGGTTGCTCGCGCTGGCCGCCGCGGTGCTCGTCGAGGCCGGGGAGTGGACTACTTGACGGTGATCCGCACCGTGTAGCCGTCGAGCTTCGCGGGCAGCTTGGTGGTGTCGACCGCCAGTACCTCGCCACTGTCCTGGACGCCGTTGGGCAGCGTCTTGGGCTTCAGGCCGAACGGCGGCTGCTCGCCCTGGCCGGCGGCCAGGCCGAAATCGCTGTCGTTGGCGATGTAGATGGTCTTGCCACCGTCGGTGGTGGCGATGCCTTCGATCTTGTCGTGGCCGAAGAACCGGCCCTTCTCGTCGAGAGCGACGACCAGCGCGGACAGGTCGAGGTTGCTCTTCTTGGCGACCGGGGTGATTCCCGCCTTGGTCAGCGCGGCGACCGCGTCCGCGGTCGGGGTGACACCGACGAAGGTTTCCAGCGGCTTGCCGTCGATCTGCAAACCACCCTTCTCGGCGTCATAGGACGCGCCGGGGACGGCCGACTGCGGGCCGACATCGGTCGCGCCTGCGATGTCGATGGTCCAGATCTTCTTGTCCGACTTGGGCGCGAGATTGCCGTCGCGCTCGTCGACAAGGAAGGTGGTCGCGCTGAGCGCGGTGATCTCCGAGACGGCGACCTTGTTCTGTTTCGGGTTCTCCAGCGGATACAGGAATTCCTTCTGCGCCTTGGTCTTCAGATCGACGGTGACGATGCGCGCGAACGGCACCTCCTTCGCCGAGCCGGTCAAGCCGGGGGTGTTGAGCGCGCTCTGCACCACGCCGACCAGCGTGCTGCCGTCGGGCGTGACGGTCAGGCCTTCCATGCCCTGGTTCGGGGTGCGCAGCCCGATCTCCTTCGGCAGGCCGTTACCGGGTGAGAGGCGCTCGATCTCGGTGCCGTTGGCGTCGAAATGCACCAGGAACGGGCCGTATTCGTCGGACACCCAGAAGGTGCCGTCGGGCAGGGCGACGAGACCCTCGGGGTCGAGGCCGTGATCGGTGGGCGGCAGCACGGTGCCCTGCAGGTCCCTGATCGTCTCCCCTGTACTGGCCGCGGTGTCGACCTGGCCGTTGAACGGCACGCCCGACTTGGTGCGCAGCTCGATGCTCGACCGCAACACCGCCTTGTTGTCGACCAGCTTGAACCGGCCGATCTTGGGCACGAAGCTCGGTGTGGGCGAGAGCTTTTCGTTCTTCGCGGGGCCGTCCACATTGGGGCCGCGGTCGGTGAGGCCGTAGAACTCGTCCGTGCTGCCCGGCACCGCGGTCCATGCCGAACCGAAGCCGCTACCCTGCACCGTCGTTCCGCCGTACTCGCCGAGCACCGGAATGTCGGTGGTGTACAGCCGAACCGCGTCGGTGGTGGTGACCTTGAACTGGTCGAGACCGGTGTAGCCGGCGATCGGCGTGTAGACGTAGGAGCCGTCCGTGCGCCGGGTCAGATTGCCGTGCTCGGGCTCCAGGCTCACTCCGAGAACCGCGCTGTTGCCCGCCTTGGCGACCAGGTCGTCGAGGGAGATGACCAGTGGCTGGTCCTTGCTCACGGTGAAGTCGGCGTCGGAGCCGGGCGTCGAGCAGCCCGCGGCGACAGCGGCAGCGCACAGCGCCGCGGTGAGCGGGAGGAGACGGAAACCTGGACGTGCGTTCATCTGCCATGAGTAGCGCGCCGAACCGACCAGCAGCCGACCGGCAAATGAATTGTCATCCACCAGTCGGTGCACCATTCTGGCTGCCATGACCACAACTCGGGTGAACATTTCCTCTGCCTCCGATTTCGAAGATGTCGTCGGGTATTCGCGGGCGGTGCGGGTCGGTGATCACGTCATGGTCAGTGGGACGACGGCTGCCGTCCCCGGCGGTGGCGCGGTCGGCGGCGACGACATCGGCGCGCAGGCCACCGAGGTGCTCGCCCGGATCGCCACCGCGCTCGAGCAAGCGGGCGCGAGCCTGCGGGATGTGGTGCGCACCCGCATGTTCGTCACCGATATCTCCCGCTGGCCCGAGGTCGCCGCCGCGCATGCCGCGGTGTTCGGCGCGATCCGCCCCGCTGCCGCCATGTACGAGGTGACCGCGCTGATCGCTCCCGAACTGCTGATCGAGATCGAGGCCGACGCGATCGTCGCCGGCTGAATCGTCACACGCGGCCGGTCCCCGACCCCGGCGTCAGACGCGAAAATTCCCCAGTTATCCACAGGTTCACGGTTATCCACAGACCTGCGCAGACACCGTCGTGAACGCCGGTGCCGACCGGGCCGGGCAACTACGCTCGGACCTGTGACCAGCGCAACGACTACTCCCACCGACCTGCTCGCCCAGGTCGCCGCGTCCACCGCCCGTTTCGACGCGGCGATCGGCGCGCTCACCGACGCCGAGCTGAGCGAGCCGTCCCTGCTGCCAGGCTGGACTCGCGGGCACGTCGTCGCGCACATGTCGCGCAACGCCGACAGCCTGCTGAACCTGCTGCTGTGGGCGCGCACCGGCATCGAGATTCCCCAGTACGCCGGCGCCGCCATCCGCGACGCCGACATCGAGGCGGGCGCGCCGCGGCATCTCGACGTCCAGCACGCCGACTTCACCGCTTCGGCCCACCGCTGGCAGGCCGTGGCCATCACGATGCCCACCGCGGACTGGCAGGCGGTGGTCCGCAACCGGCAGGGCGGTTCGCTCACCGCCGACCAGATCCCGTGGATGCGCCTGCGCGAGACCGAGATCCACCACGTCGACCTCGGCGTCGGCTACACCCCCGCCGACTGGCCCACCGCCTTCGTCGCCCGCCTGCTCCCGGAAGCCATCGCCGACCTCTCGTCGAAGATGATCCCGGACGCCACCCCGACCTTCGACATCCAGGCCACCGACACCGACTTCATCGCCACCGTCGGTCCCGGCCGCCCGCACCACACGGTCCTCGGCCCATCCTCCGCCTTGCTCGCCTGGCTCCTCGGACGGTCCACCGGCGCCGACCTCACCGGCCCGCTGCCACCACTGCCCGCCTGGAAGTAGCGCAGGTCAGTACCTGAATCACCCTCTCGGCCCGTCTCTTTCGGACAGGCCGCGCTTGCGGGATCTCAAGTCGGAACAATGTTCCCTCTTGCGCACACTGTTCGGTTGTGCGTACAGTGTTCGTACAGCGCGAACAGCGTACGGAACGAAAGAGAGATCACCATGAACGCCACCTCCCTCGACCTGCACCGCACCGTCGTCCTGCCCGTCCGCGCGGTACGCGCCGGACTCGGCGCCGCCGCCGACGAGGACCCCGCCGTCGTCGCCCGCCGGACCGCGAAGGTCGCCCCCGCACTGGCGGCCGCGGCCGAGCGGGTCGCCGAGATCCGCGACACGGTGGCCGGATCCGAGCGCGACTGGGGCAGCGCGGCGGCCGATCGGCATGCCCGAAAGGCCATGGCCGACACCGTGGCTCGACTGGACGGCTACCACGGCGAGCTGGCGAGCGCTGCCGCCGCGCTGACCCGCTGACCCGACCCGATTCGACGAGAGAGACACGCGATCATGAGCACTTCGGACAAGGACCTGGCCGCCTTCGTCACCGCGACGGCCGCCGAGTACGGCATCCCGGGCGCCGCGGTGGGCATCACCATCGACGGCGCCGAGTTCACCGCCTGCCACGGGGTGACCAGCATCGACAATCCGCTGCCGGTCGACGAGAACACCGTCTTCCAGCTGGGCTCGGTGTCCAAGAGCTACACGGCGACCGCGCTGCTGCGCCTGGTCGCCGACGGCCGCGTCGCGCTCGACGCCCCGGTACGGCGGTACCTGCCGGAGCTCACCCTCGCCGACGAGCAGCTCGCCGCCGAGGTCACCGTCGGCCACCTGCTCAACCACACCGCGGGCCTGGACTGGAAACTGGATGCCGAGACCGGTGACGGTGACGACGCGCTGGCCCGCTTCGTCGACCGCCTGCCCGAGCTGCCCGTGATCGCGCCGCTGGGCGCTCGCGCGTCCTACAGCCAGTCCGGCTACAGCCTGGCGGGCCGGGTGATCGAGAAGGTCACCGGGCTCACCTTCGAACAAGCGATCCGCACCCTGCTGTTCGACCCGATCGGCCTGCGGCACAGCTTCTTCACCGCCGCCGAGGTGCTGCCCCACCGGTTCGCCGTCGGCCATACGGCCGACGACAACGGCGAGCTGTCGGTACTGCGGCAGTGGGGCGACAACCGCGCCAACAATCCGGGCGCGGGGGTGGCCTCCTCGGTGGCCGACCAGTTGCGCTGGGCCCGTTTCCATCTCGGCGACGGCCACACCGCCGACGGCGAATCCCTGCTGCCCACCGCCCTGCTGCACAGCATGCGGGAGCAAACGGCGCCACTGCGTGCCAGTTCCCTCGGCGACGGTTTCGGCATCTGCTGGTTCCTGCGCGACGTCGACGGTGTGCGCACGGTCGGTCACGGCGGTTCGGGCTATGGCCAGTTCGCCGAACTACTGACAGTGCCCGATCGCCGTTTCGCCGTCGTCGCCCTGTCGAACGCGGGCCCCGACGCCGGGTTGGCCTTCAACCAGGCCGTCCTGCGCTGGGCACTCGAGCACTACCTCGGCCTCGTCGAGCGCGACCCGGAGCCCCTCCCCTACGACGCCACCCGCGCCGCCGAGATCGCAGGCGTCTACGAAAACGACATGATGCGGCTCACGATCGCCGACTCCGGCACCGCCGTGTCCATCGACGCCAAGATCAAGCCCGAAATCCGCGCGGCCTCCGACACCGAACTCCCCGACGACCTACCCTTCGCCGACCTCGGCCTGCGCCCCGACGATGAATACTTCGTCACCGAAGGCGGCCTCACCGGCCAGCGCGGCTACTTCAGCCGCGACACCACCGGCACGATCACCGGCGTAGACCTCGCGGGCCGCCTCTTCTCCCGCATCCCCTGATCGCGGCCGACGCGGCGGAACAGGTCGCCGCAAACGAAATCCGCCTCCTACCGGTTTGCACCGATAGGAGGCGGAGGTCTTTATTCAGCGTGAAGGGCGTTCACTGATCATCGAGTCCGGGCAAAGGCGTCGAAATTTCAGCGACAGGGAAAGTCTCTAGCGGCCGGGGTGCGCGCCGCGCCCGAGCAGAGCTCCCTCTGCGGTCGGCAGGAGCCTTGCGCGATCGGATCGGCACCAGAAAGATCACGGCGACCGCAGCGGCTCCGGTTCCAAAAATTGTCCAGATGACCGCTCGGTCGCGCGCGGAGTTCTGTTCTCGCTGGACCAACTGGTCGTAGCTCAGTACACCTTCCCCGCTGGTCAAACAAGTACCACGCTCGGCCAGGCGCTGGCCGTTGCACTTGATCATGGACGGGCTGGGTGGATGCTGAATCTTCGGGACGTTGTTGAACAGTAGAAACGCTGCAACGATCGCAAGTATCAACGCCCAAACTCTGATCTCGACGAACCCCAAAGCCCAACGCAACACCAGCTCCGCCTCTCTATCAAGCTCGTGGAGGCTAGCATCCGAACTCGCTCGAACCTGATGAGCGACATAGTGATCGGGAAGTATGCCGGGCCGAACGAGGTGCTGTCGTTGCGCTGGTCGGATGTCGATCTGCTGGCCGATCCGCCGACGTTCACCGTCTCCGGGACTGTTGTCGACCACGGCCGCGCCTACGGTGTGTCGCTGCATCGCCAGGATGAGCGCAAGGGCGATGCCCCGGATCACGCCGTCGTGTTGCCCAAGCTGGCGGTGGAAGCGCTCACGACGTTGTTCGGTGCGGCGTCGGACCCGGACGGTCCGGTGTTCGGCAATCGCGACGGCGGGTGGATGAGCCTCGGAAATCTGCGTCGGTCATTGCGTGCGGCACTGCCCGAAGAACTCGCGTGGGTGACTCCGTACAGCTTCCGCCGGAGGGTGACGACGGTGGTCCGCAACGACCTCGGCGCGACGCAGGCTGAGGCCCAGCTGTCCCATGCTCAGCTGGCGAC